>CAKZOX010000017.1 GCA_937138295.1 uncultured Campylobacteraceae bacterium | reverse complement strand
TAATGCCTACAAATATACGTTCATTGCATATTTCACTTATGCTTTATGGTTTTATTCCATTAATGCTTTCATATCTTCCTTTTTTATTAATAAATAAAGAAGTTGGAAGCTGTAAAGATGGTATATATTTTTTAAATTTATACACAATATTTTGGAATATCTTTTTAATCTTTATGGTAAGTTCACTTCTTTTTGGAAATACAAGAGGTTTAACTTTCTATGATTTTCCCTATGAGTTAAATTTTATTTTAGCCTTTGCAGGTCTTTTTTATATTATAGCTTTATACAAATTTATAAGGTTATATTCTACTCAACCATTATGGATAAAAGTATGTTTAAGACTTGTAGTAGTAGCTCCATTTGCACTTATAGTTTTAATGAATCCATTAATCGGTCAAGTTGAAAAAACAGTATCAGGACCACATGGAGACAATACTTTAGGTATGAGTTTGGCTTTAATACCTATTTATTATCTGATTATTAAACTATTAAATGAAGGTGATTTTAAAGCAAAATGGAATATTTTTTGGATTATTCCTTTAGTTGGATATGTAGCATCTATTTTACATAGATCATTTATAGGACCATTATCATATGAACAAGAATGGTTTTTCCAATATTTAACACTATTTTATATTCCACTTTTATATAAATGGCATAAAGACAGCAACATAGATACTTTTTCAAAACTTGCCCTATTAATTTCTATAGTTGCATTTTTATTTGTTGATATTGAAGGAAATATATTATTTATTCCTGAAATTAGATGGCTTTTTCACAGAAATGATTTAATCGTTGCCCATGCCCACGTAGCAATGGGAATTGCAGTATTTTTTATGGTCATCGCAATGTATGTAAAGTATGTAAAAGAACTAAGGAATATCTCTTTTTACTATTTTTATTTAATAGGGATTATTTCAATTTTTGTTGTTTTATCTATTTCAGGATTTACTCAAGCTGGATTCAACACTTTTAAAACTGAAAATATGTGGATATTTAGAAGTATATTTGGTGTTATTACATTCATTTCAATAATTGCTTTTGTAAATCTAAAAATTCTAAATTTACAATCAATTCAAAACTACTCAAATTTACAGAAATATAATTTTATAGGATTTTTAAGTGATGGATTTGGCGGTTTAATCTTAATTTTATTTGGACAAGTTATCTATAAATATCTAGGTTTTAATTTTGATGAAAAATATATTTATATTATTTTTTATTTTGTTTGTACAACTGGATTAATACATTTATATGCATTTATTTTTATCAAACATGAAATAATACTTACAAAACTAACAGCACTAATTAGAGTCTTTGTTAGTTCAATATTTTTTGCACTATTTATGTCAAAAACACTTGGCTATGAAGCTTTATTAATATGTTTGATTGATATGGCTTTTGCAACATTTTATTTTATCTTCTTTCATAAAAAGGAACTACTATGCAAAGATTACCATTAATAGTATTTATAGCTTTTGAGCTATGTTATTATTTACTAATAGTACAAACAGGAATAGCTGAACATTTTGGCTCAAATATTTATACAATTGCTCCTTTGCCTATTGGTGGAATTATTGGCTCTGTTATGGCTTATTATATTAAAGCGACAAATTCAAATAAAATAAGATTATTTTTAATTTTACAGTTATTTATGAGTTTCTTTTATCCTAATTTCAACTTTTTAGAACTGTTTATTTTAGGTATAAGTGTAGGTGCTATGGCTCCATTAATTATAAATGAACTTAAAAAAGCTTCTAAAGTAGATATGGGATTTGCATTAGCAATTTCTTATGTATTAGGAACTTACTTATTTACCTTTGAAGTTGAATCTAGAATTTATTTAGCTTTATCTTTTACAATTATTGTTTTTATTTCATCATTATTTATAGATAAAATAATTGAAATCAAATATGAAACACAAAGTTTTTCATTATTTGTAATGAGTTTATGGATCTTTTTAGATTCAGCACTTTTTGAAACTTTATCAAGGGATACTACAATTTCTATTTGGAGAGATGGATATAGTTTTGAAATAGCTTTATTTCATATTATAGGTTTAATCGCTGCATTATATTTTAAAATAGAAAAAAACCAAAAAGAACTTTTAGTTGTAATTTTATTTGCTTTTTCATATTTATTATATTTTTTACAAGAGGCATTTATTTTATCTTTAGTTTATCCATTTGTAATCTCTTTCTACAATATTGTGATTTTACAGACATTATTAAAAAAAGATTTAAAGACACTATCTATATATATGGTTTTTATAGGTTGGCTAGCTTCTGGTGCTGGATTATTTGCTGCCTTAGAAAATCTAACACTTTTTGTACCTTTAATATTTTTAATTTCATTAATAAAAATATTAACTTCACAACAAAATCTAAATGAAGTAAAAAAAATCAAATCAAAGGAGGAACAACAATATGTTCAAAATATTTAGTTTGCTATTTTTAGCTGTTTATTTAAATGCATCAACATTATTACTTAAAGAAGGTGACCTTACAGCGCAAATTGATGTAACATTTAAAGGTTTAATTGATATTAATACTAAAGAATTAAGTTCAAAGCTTACAATGAATGATGATGTTGAATCTATAAAGGGTTTAGTTGTATTAAAATCTTATTCATTAAAAAGTGATGATAAAGATAGAGATTCTAATATGTATGAATTACTTCAATCAAAACTTTATCCTTTTATATCATTTAAATTTGAGAGTATAGAAAAAGTTGGTGATAACTACGTTTTAAATGGTCTACTGCATTTAAATGGAATTAGTAAAAAAATTCAATCAATAGCTAAAATCAAAAACATGGATGATAGCTTAAGTATGAATGGTAAGTTTAATATTTTGCTAACAGACTTTAATATGAAACCACCATCTATGATTATAATAAATGTAGATAATAAGATTGATATAAACTATAACCTAAATTACACAAAGGATTAAATATATGAAAAGAATACTACTAAGCTTATTAGTAATGGGTTTATCTCTATTTGCAGGTGAATTTAAAATTGGAGATAAAATTGGATCATTTTCAATGCTAAATCAACATGACCACAAGGTAACTATTGATGATAATGTAACTAAAATTTTAGTTTCAGCTCAAAAAGATACGAGTGCAGATATTAATGATTATTTAAATAAGAAAAGTAAAATGTTCTTAAAAAATAAACATGCTGTATTTATAGCAAATATTTCAGGAATGCCTTCAATTATTACAAAGATGTTTGCTCTACCAAAAATGAGAAAATATAATCATGATGTTTTACTAGTATATGATAGTGAAGACAATAGATTTATTTTTAAAGATGATATGTCAACACTTTATACTCTTGAAAATGGTGTCATCAAAGATATAAGTTACTTTACAAAAGCTGATTTAGATAATATATTTAGATAATAACAATGATAATAAAAGATATTAATCAAATCAAAATTAGTACTTTGTCTAAAGAATTAGATGAGTTTAAAATACTTCATTTAAGTGATTTACACATAAACAAAAAAACTAATTTAAAAGAAATGAAAGATTTGATTGATACTTGTAATAAACTAACATATGATGTAGCTGTTATTACAGGAGATATAATAGATTGTAAAGTAGAATTTATCATTAAACAAATTAATATAATAGGACAACTAAAGGGAAAAGTTTATTATATTAGTGGTAATCATGATTTATTTTATGGCTTAAATCAATTAAATAAAATACTAAGTAAATATAAGAATATTGTGTTTATTGATAATAAAATTGATTTCATAGAATATAATAAATCAAAAATATATTTTGCTGGTATTAGTGATAGATTTTCGAAATTCTTCAAACACAATAGAGATGAACAATCTGTTTTAAATCTCTTAGAAGATAAAAAGCTAAAGATTTTTCTAGCTCATCAACCAAAAGACTATAAACTTGCTGTAAAATCAAATAGTAATTTATTTTTATGTGGACATACACATGGAGGACAGATATGGCCTTTTCATTATTTAGTAAAACTTGTTCAACCTTTCTTAAATGGTTTATATAAAATAGATAATTGCTCTATTTATGTAAACAAAGGAATAGGAACATGGGGTGTCGATTATAGATATAAAGCAAATAGTGAAATAGCACTTTTAAGGTTTAAATATGAAAATTCTGATAATTGAAGATGATGAAAAAATCATAAATTTTTTGAAAAAAGGTTTACAAGAAGAGTCTTACACAGTTGATTATTCTAAAAATGGTGATGAAGGCATTTATTTAGCTTCTGTTAATAACTATGATTTAATTTTACTTGATATTATGTTACCTGTTAAAAATGGAATTGAAGTTTGTAGAACTTTAAGAACAAATGAAATATCAACTCCTATTATAATGCTTACGGCAAAAGACTCAATTGAAGATAAAATAAATGGCTTAGATATGGGCGCAAATGACTATTTAGCTAAACCTTTTTCATTTTCTGAATTACTTGCAAGAATAAGAGTTCAACTTAGAAATACAAATCATACAAGCACTTCAACAATATTAGAAATAGCTGATTTAAAGATGGATTTACTTAAAAAAAGCGTAACTAGAAATAATAAAGAAATAAACCTTACAGCTAAAGAGTTCTCACTTTTAGAATTTTTAGTTAGAAATAAAAACAAAGTTTTATCAGAAACTTTAATTAGTGATTCTCTAAGCAATATGGATGATGATAATGTTAGTAATATTATTAATGTATATATTTATAGACTAAGAAATAAAATAGACAAACCCTATGAAAAAAAACTTATCAAAACTGTAAGAGGAATGGGATTTAAAATAAATGATGAATAATATATCCATAAAAAGAAAACTATTAATTTATAATATTCTAATTCAAGTAATAATACTTGCTGTATTTTCTTTTTCATTATATAAAACACTTGAAATATCAAGTTTAGATAAAATCAAATCAACACTTAAAATCGTAGTTTTAGATGTAGTTGATGATATAATTGATCACAAAGATGATTTAACTCAAGAGATGTTCAATGAAGAAATAGAATATAAATTCAAACCTCTTTTTATAAGACTTCTTAAGATTGAAGATAAAATTGAAGTAATAAATTCTACTGATTTTCCTAAGGGTTTTGATTATAATATAAACTCATTAAAAAATTTACAAAAAGATATGGTTTACTTTGATAAAAGTGAAATCTATATGCTCTCAAAAATCAAAATAAATATTGATGATTTAACATATGTTGTTGAAGTAGCAACTGACTATAAACTCTTAAATTCAACATTTGAAAACTTAATTTATATTTTAATTTTTATACTTCCTATTATCTTAATTCTATCTATAGTTGGTGGGTATTTTTTAATTTATAAATCATTTTTACCTATTGAAAATATTTTAACAAATCTCAAAAATATTACTGCTCTAGATTTATCAAAAAGATTAGATACAAAAAATTCAAATGATGAAATTGATTTATTAGCAAATGAAATAAATAACTTATTAAGTAGGCTAGAAAACTCATTTGAAAAGATTAGTCAATTTTCTTCAGATGCATCACATGAACTTAAAACTCCACTAACTATTATAAGAGGAGAAATAGAAATAGCTCTTAGAAAAGATAGGAATTCTAGTGAGTATAAAGAGACTTTAAATACTTGTTTAGAAGAGGTTGTAGTAATTCAAGAAACAATAAATGACCTACTTTTCTTAGCAAAAAATGAGTTTACAGAAAAATCATTAAATGAAGTATATATTGATGAAGTTACAATTGATTCTGTTAAAGAATTAAAAACTTTTGCAAGTAATAAAAAAATAAGTTTAGATTGCGAGATTATTGAACCAATGCAAATAAAAGGTGAAGCAAATTTACTTAAAATAGCTATAAAAAATATCATTAAAAATGCTATAAATTTTAGTTATGAAGAATCTAAAGTAATAATTAAAAACTACTCACAAGATAATAAAAAAATAATTGAAGTTCAAGATTTTGGTATAGGAATTCATGAAAATGAACTTAATAAGATTTTTGAAAAGTTTTATAGAACGGATAAAAGTAGAAACAAAGAGAGTGGTGGTACAGGTCTAGGATTATCAATTTGTGACAAAATAATAAGATTGCATAATGGTGAGATTAAAATAACAAGTGAAGAAAATATTGGGACAATTGTAAAATTTATTTTTACTTAAAGGATTTTTTATGGATATTAAAAATAAAGTCAAATATAGTTTTTTAATTATTGTTCTTTTAATACTACTAATCTTTACAGCTAACAGCATTATTTTATACCAAGTTAAAGAAAATGAACAATCTAAAGTTAATATTTCGAAATTAATATTATTACAAGAAAATATGACTTTTTTAACAAAAGATATAGTTTTAGCCTCAAGTAAAGATGAATTAATTTCAATTGAAAACAAATTTAAAAAAATAGAACTGGAATTTGAAAGTTTATATAATGAAATAAAAAATGACAAAGAAAAAGATTTTGTAGACTATTTTTTAAAAGACATGCACCAAGCTGATACAGTACTAAAACAAATGAATACTCTTACTAAAAATGAAAAACAAATTGAAAAATCTTTTGATGAGATCTTTAGAATACAATATGAAAAAATTCAATTACAAAATCAGTTCAATAAAATATATCCGCAAGAAAATAATTTAAGAAAAAAAATAGAACATGAAATTCTTGAAAGAAAAAGCTTTATTTTATTGCTAGATTTTGCCAATATTAAATACTACAGTAAAGAAGTTTTATTTCAAAAACAAACAGAAGATTACTTACAAAAATGGTTGTTATCTATTGATAGTTTATATGAAAAATTGAATATTAACTTAATTCAAAATTACAAAAACAATGTTAAGAAAATAGGAAATATCGCTATTAAGATTAAAGAAAATATAAATAATGAAGCAATTTTACAAAACAAGATATTTGAATTTTTAAACATTAATAAAACAATTAATACCAATATTCAAAAAGATATAGATAAAACCTCAGAAGAGTTTATTAATACAATTAAAAACTTTATAAGCTTTCTACTTTTAATCACTCTAATCTTTATTATATACTTAGCAATTAAAGTAAATAAAAATGTAGCTTTAAGTGTCGATCAAATTCAACAGAAGGTAGATAAAGGATTAAAAGAAATCAAAAATCTTAATGAAGAAATTGAAGAGACTCAAAAAGAAGTTATATTTACTATGGGTGCGATAGGGGAAAGTAGAAGTAAAGAAACTGGAAATCATGTAAAAAGAGTTGCTGAATATACAAAACTATTAGCCTTACATTATGGATTAGATCCAAATGAAGCTGAAATGTTAAAACAAGCAAGTCCTATGCATGATATTGGAAAAGTAGCAATTCCTGATGCTATTTTAAATAAACCAGGTAGATTTGATGAAGAAGAAAGAAAAATAATGAATACCCATGCAGCATTAGGATATGAAATGCTAAAGCACTCTAAAAGACCTTTACTTAAAATGGCTGCAACAATATCCAATGAACACCATGAAAAATGGGATGGAAGTGGATACCCAAGAGGATTAAAGGGTGAAAATATTCATATTTACGGAAGAATAACAGCATTAGCAGATGTTTTTGATGCATTAGGTAGTGATAGATGCTACAAAAAAGCTTGGGATGATGATAGGATTTTTAAACTATTTAAAGAAGAAAAAGGAAAACACTTTGATCCAAAACTTATTGATATATTCTTTGATAATTTAAATGAATTTCTAAAAATTAGAGAAAAATTTAAAGACACATATAATTAATTTGTAAAGTAAATGTAAAGATACTTTACTCAAAATATTGAAACTAAACTTTTATAATTAGATTATATAAAGTTTAGGAGCACTTATGAAAATACTATTAATTCTATTTTGTATTTCTACATTTAGTTTTTCAACTGTTTTAGAAGACTACTTAAATGATTTAGAAAAAAAAGTACTAAAAGAAAAACCAACATTTAAAGGTTTTGATTACAAAAGAGGTGAAAAAATCTTTACTTCAACTCATATAGGAAAAAGAGGTAAAGAAGTTTCTTGTACATCTTGCCATGGAATAAATTTAAATGAAAGTCATAAAAACTTTTTTACAGGAAAAATGATTAAACCCCTTTCACCAAAAGTTAATAAAGATAGATTTACAAAAACAAAACAAATAGAAAAATGGCTAAAAAGAAATTTTAAAGATGTATACAACAGGGTTGGTACAAATCTTGAAAAAGGTGATGTAGTTACCTATATCACTACAAAGGAATAGTTATGAAATATATCTTAGTTCTAATTTTAATGATAGGTTTTAACTTTGCAGATGATGATTATGGGTATAAAGCCTATAGTAAAAATGGAGTAAAACCTGTAGATAATGAATTATATCAAAACGAATGTTCAGCTTGTCATTTTGCTTATCAACCTGGCTTACTTACAAGTAAATCTTGGGATAAAGTTATGACAAATCTTGACAATCATTTTGGAACTGATGCTTCTGTTTTAGATGAAGATTATAATTTAATATACAAATACATAATGGAAAATAGTGCTGAAAAAGCTATGGATTATAAAAGAAGTAGAAGAATAGCAAGTAGTATGTCTTATATTAGTACTACAGTAGATGCAATTACTAAAACACCCTACATCATAAAAAAACATGATGAGATACCACCAAGGCTTATTAAGCAAGAAGAAGTTAAAGGATTATTTAACTGTACAGCTTGTCATACACAAGCAAAAAAAGGTTCATATAAAGAAAGTGAAATCAAAATTCCAAATTATGGAAGATGGGATGATTAAAATAAAGGCTAAAAGATGAATAAGTCATACATTTGGAGTTTACCAACTAGAGTTTTTCATATATTATTTGCAATCTTAATAACTTTAGCATTTTTAACAGATGATGATAATTTATTGAAATATCATGCAATCATTGGATATGCAGCCCTAATTTTACTAGTATTTAGAATTATTTGGGGTTTTATTGGACCAAAGTATTCTAAGTTTAAAGATTTTCCTTTAGGTATTAAAAATGTAAAAGAGTTTTTATCTTCACTTTTAAGTGATAGCTCTAAGTTTATAGGACACAATCCATTAGCTTCTTATGTAATGATAGCAATTTTAGCTTTTGCTTTTTTTTCAATAATTACAGGTTCTTTAACTTATGGTATTCAAGAAGGAAAAGGAATATTTTCATATTTAAATAGTTCTTTTTTCAAAGAAATGGAATTATTTGAAGAAATGCATGAACTATTTGCAAATTTATTAATGATATTAGTATTTATTCATTTAGCTGGTATTTTCAGTGATAGGGTTTTACATCCTAAATATAAAACATTAAATTCAATTTTTAATGGATATAAATTTACACAAAATGATGAAAGTATAAAGTTAAATATTTTTCAAAAATTATTTGCTTTTATAATGCTAATTATATTTATTTGGTTTTTATTTTTTAATGTACAAAACCCAAAAAATATTTTAAATGCTTCTATTTTTGAACCACAAAACTACACTGTTCAAAATGAACTATTTGTAGATGAGTGTGCAGCGTGTCACACTCTGTATCCCTCCAAATCTTTTACCTAAAAAGTCATGGGAAACATTAATGGGTAATTTAGAAAACCATTTTGGAGATGACGCTTCATTAGATATTGAAGACACAAAGCAAATATTAGACTTTCTTGTAAAAAATAGTGCAGAAAATTCTACTATGCAATCAAGTTTAATGTTTTTGAAATCAATAGACAATAAAGATATAATTGCTATGAGCCAAACTGACTTTTGGGAAAAGACTCATAGGGATATTCCAAAAGAGATTTTTGATTTAGATGAAGTTATGAGTAAATCTAACTGTAAAGCTTGTCATACTGACATAGAAAAAGGATTAATAGAAAATGAAAATATCAAAAATATTAATAGTTTTATTTTTTAGTTTTATTTTTAATAATATCTGTCTTGCAGATGATGATTATGATGACTTTGAAAAGTATAAACATAAATACTATAAAAGTCAAAAATACAACTTATATAAAAATTTTGACTTTTTAGACTTGAACTCTCAACAATACATAAAGTTAAAAAATATTTTGATTGATTATAAAAAATCATATAAAGAATTACATGATTATAAAGATGATATTGAAGATACTATTGAAGATTTACTTGAAAAAGAAGAGTTTGACAGAGAAGAATTTATAACTATTTTAAAGGAAATTAAATTTAGAGAGATTGAATTAGAAGCCCAAAAAATAGAAAAAATTCATAAAATTTTGAATAAAAAACAAAGAAAAAAATTAGCTAATTATATTGAGGAGTGGGAACTTGACTTATAATGTTTTATTAATTGAAGATGATAGTGCAATGAATGAATTAATAGTTGACTATCTAAAAGATTTTAATTTTATTTGTACTTCCTTTGAACATCCAAAAGATGCAATAAATGAAATAAGTAAAAACACAAACTACGCTATTGTTGTATTAGATTTAATGCTGCCTGATATGGATGGATTTGATGTATTTAAAAAGATAAAATCAATTGTTGATATACCTATTATAATATCATCAGCAAGAGGTGACATTGGAAATAAAATACATGGATTTGAACTTGGTGCTGAAGATTATTTAGCAAAACCATATGAACCAAGGGAACTTGTTTTAAGAATTGAACATATTCTAAAAAAATACAATCAAAATAAACTAATAATTGGGGATTTTGTAATTGAGAAAAAAAGCAAAGAAATTTTAGTTGATAATTTTCCAGTGGATCTGACAAAAATTGAATTTGAGATTTTTATGTTTTTAGTTGAAAATGCTAATAGAATCTCTTCAAGGGAAGACATCTTAAACCATACATCACTTGAAGCAAACACAAAAAATAGAATAGTAGATATGCATATTTCAAATATAAGATATAAAATAGGTGATGATTCTAAAAACCCTAGATATATAAAATCTGTTTGGGGTGTTGGTTATAAATTTATTGGTTAAATACAAAATTATTAATAAGGTGAATAATGTCAATTTTTAAAAAGATATTTATTTTATTTATATTTAGTTTTATTTTAATGAGTATTATTGGTTTTTGGATTGATAATATAAATGAAAAAAGATTAAATAATTTGATATCTGACAAATATGCAAATATATCTTTTGAAATATTAGACAATATAAATAGTCCTAGTAAACTAAATGAAATCGCCTTAAAATATTCATTAAAAGACATTAATTCCAATACAATAGAAACTAATAAGATTTTATATGAAGAAAATATTACCTTTGGTTTTGTAAAAATTATTCAAGAGGCATTTGGAAATGAGTTTATCATTCATATTAAATATCTTGATGAAGAACTTGCCTTTAAAACTAAAAATGAAGAAAGTTTAAGGGATAAGTATATTTTAAATATATTAATCTGGCTAGATATAGTAGCCTTAACCATAATGTTTTTATTTATTCTCAAAACAATTTTACCACTAAAAAAAATAAATGAACAAATATCAAAATTTGCCGATGGAGATTTTTCATCAAGGGTAAATATAAATAGTAATGATGAAATAGGTACATTAGCAAAAACATTTAACAATATGGCATCTAAAATAGAAGACTTAATCAAAACAAGAGAAGAATTATTAAGGGATATTGGTCATGAATTAAGAACACCAATAGCAAAAGGTAAATTTGCAATTGAAAAAATTGATGACTTTTCAAAAAAAGAATTAATGAAAAAAATATTTAATGATTTAGAAGTTTTAACCAATGAGTTAATAGAGCTTGAAAAATTAAACTCTTCTAAACTTGAAATATCTAATTTTAGTGCAGAAAAACTTATAATTGAGTCCCTTCAAAAACTTCATTTAGAAGATGAAAATAAAATCAACTTAGACATAATAGATAACTTTAAGATCAATGGTGACTTGTATTATTTATGTATTGCTTTAAAAAACTTAATTGATAATGCTTTAAAATATTCTGTAACATTTCCAATTATAATCATATCAAAAAATAATAGTATTTCTGTTGTTAGTTATGGGGCAAAACTATCTAAAGATATTGAATACTATTTACAAGCTTTTACCCAAGAATTAAGCCAAAGAAATGGCTTTGGCTTAGGTTTAAGCATAGTAAAAAAAATTATTGATAAGCACAAATTTAAAATATCTTATTCATATGAAAATAATAAAAATATTTTTACTTTAAAATTTATTTAATTTCCCCATAAAATGAATCTATTTTTTTTCTGTGGTTTTTTGCCCATTGTTCAAAACCCATTGCTTTTTCATCTTCTAATTTAGTTTTTGATTCTTCGTAAATCTCATTAGCTTTTTCTTTTGGTAAAACAGCAACACCTTCTTCATCTGCAACTATTATGTCACCAGGATTAACTGCAATTCCACCTGCAACAATGGGAGTATTTAAAGGCAATACTGCTTTTTTAATTCCAGGCATTGGTAATACTCCTCTTCCAAATATTGGGAACTTCATTTGTTTTACTTCTCCAATATCTCTAACAACACCATCGATTATAAAACCTTTTATTCCAAGTCCTTTAGCAATTGCACAAACATTTCCACCTGAAACTGCATAATCCATAGAATTTGTTTGTGCAACTATAATTGAACCCTTAGGTGCTTCATAAATAGCTCTATGTAAAGCAAGATTATCCCCTGGAACCATATTTACTGTGAAAGCAGGACCTGAAATTCTTGGAATTTCACTCCATAACTCTTTTATACCAGCATCCATAAAACTCTCTCTTTTAATTGTTCCTGCATAATCGCATGGTGAAAGCTCAGCAAATTTATCAAAATTCATTTCTACTCCAAATATTATTGTTTTTCTAAGTATATTTATTATTGCTTGATATTTTATAAAAACTGATGATTTTTCTCATACTTATTATTTTAAAGCTTTTTTACTTATTAAATATAACTTTTAATGTAAATTAAGTTAAGTTGTGGGAAAATATATTAAATAATGAACTAAGTTCACAAGCATAAGGTTTATATTGAAAAATAACTATTTTCAATATTTTATTTCAAGTCATAAATTCACTAGGAGTTACAAATGTTAGATTTCTTAAAAAGAAGATTAAAAAACCAAAAAGGTGCTATGGATAAAATCTTAGTTACTTTATTATTAGTTATCGTTGGAGTTGGAGCAGTAGTTGGTTTAACTACATGGATTGGAACAGAGTCTGATAAAGTTCAAACAGCAGCAAGTTCGCAAATAACATCAGTTATTAATGATGCAAATAGTAGTAACTAGAAATTAAGATTATTTATTTAATCGAAGATTAAATGTTTACAATTAGTTTTTACATTTTTTCTTCATTTCTATCTTATAGTGATTGCAAGAAATTCCTAGTTCCAAATACAACATTAATAGCCATGGCTATTTTAATGTTGATATTTGGTATCTATGAATCTAAAATAGACCTTGGTTCTATTGTATTAGTATTAGCTGTATTACTTTTTTTTGTAATCATATTATTTTTGAAGCCAACTATGATTTTAGGTGGTGGTGATATAAAATATATGATGGTAGTTGTACTTTACTTAGGTGTCCAACCATTCGCACTATTTTTAGTAGTAACTGGTTTACTTCAAACTTTTGTATTACTTTATAAACAAAAAATAAAAAGAAGAAGAGTTGCTCCAATGGTTCCAGTAATGTTTGTATCTACTATAATTGTCGATATTCTTGTAATTCAAGAAATTTATCCTTTTAAATTCTAAAGGAGATAAAACTGTGAAAAAAGCAATTATAGATCAAATCTTACTGGGATTATTTATCTTTGTAACACTTATTGTGATTGGTGCTACTATAAACGATACTATGGAAGCTAAAGACAAATACTACAAATTAAAAGTACTAACTGACAACGCTGCATTAACTTTGGCAAAATATTATGTAAATGTTGAACAAAATTCAATCGCTGCTGAAGACATATATAATGATATGCTTACAAAAACAAATGTGGGTAATGAAATAAAAGACTCAATTATCTACACTTGGAACACAACAACTGAACCAAATTATGTTATAGCTTCTATTCCAAGTTATGATCAAGAAACATTTTGGTTTAAATTTTTAGATTTAGGCTCATTTAATTTAAGTGCTGAATCAAAAGCAGTTATTATTACACAAAACTCTCCAGATACTCCAACATCAAATGTAAGTTATGGAATTGCTCCATTTGCAATAAATTACAGTGATGACTTACAAACACAATTTGAAAATGGAACAGCTCTTAATTTTACTTATGATGTTGTAAGTAATTGGGATTACAATAATAAAAGTACTTTTTATCCTATTGTACCAACATCACTTATTAATTGTGATTGTCCTTATATACTAAGTTCTTCATATGACTGGAGTGGATTAGGTTTTGATACTTCACTTTGTAATGCTGCTAATCCTGAATGTGATACAGATGGGGAAAGTGAATTTAGAAGCTACACACAAGCTATTGATGATATATATAATGCTAAGTTAGGTATAAATTTTGACACAGAAGATGTTTCTTCAATTGTCAGTTTACTTGGAACTTACCTAGGAGACAATACTTCAACATGGGCAACTCAAATGAACCATTTATCAGATGGTTTATATGATTTAGTTAATAATGATGAAGATAACTTACCTATACAACTTGATATAATTACTTTAAATAGTTCAGGTGTACCAAGTGGAGTAGTTAGAGTTCAAGTAAATGGTTTTGACTTTGATACAACTGGTAAACCAACAACTCAATATATTACGTTACAAAGTACTATTGTTGGAAAAGAAATAAAAATAGTTAAATTAGAATATTAGGGGATTTTATGGATTTACAAGAATACGAAGAAAAAGTAAAATATTCAGAAGAGATAAATTACTTAAATACATATATTTTAGAATTAATAGAAATTTTTGCTGATCTTACAAATGTTACATTACTTGAATTCCATAAATATGAATACGAATACAATGTATTTATAAATCAATTCTGTATCAATAGAGATGAAGAAAACACTTCTCAATCAAATAAAGAATATAAGATTTTTTTAAAAAATAATGATGTCGTATATGGATATTTACAAATCAATAAAAGAATTATCTCAACACCTACAATTAAAAAAATTATCTCAAAAATAATAAAATATTTAAAAAGAGAAAAAGACATAGAAAGAAAACTATATGGAAATGACTTAGCTTTAAATTTATACTTAATTCATGATGGTTCTGTTGAATTTGCAACAAACCTAAAAAAAGGATTTGAAGGTCTTTTTAATGCAGATATTACAATGGATACTAAATTAGAAAAATACTTAGATGACATAAATAAAAAGAATTCTAAAAATATTATAGTTTTATTAATTAGTGATATTGAAACAATTAATAAATATGAAAATATTCTAAAAAAAATAAATGAACTTGTTATAGTTTTAGGTCCAAATGACCACCATATTTCTATGCTTTGCGGTAAATTAGGTATTAATGATTATTTATCAATAACAAGTTTTCAAGCTATTGATTTAAAATCAGTTATCTTAAATAAAAGAAATAATCTATTAAATAAAAATAAATTTGGTAATAAAATAATTGGTGTAACAGGAATTTCAGGAGGAGTTGGGGCTACAACTATAGCTATGAATACTGCAAATTTAATTGCAAGAAATCAACCAAATAAAAATGTTTTATATTTAGATTTATCAACAACAAAAGCTATCTCAAATCTATTCTTAGAAAAAAACCCCTTACCTTCTAAAACTATAATTGATTTAGTTAATTTAAGTGAGTTTAATTTAGAAACAAATCTAGACAATGGATTAAATAAAATAAGAGAAAATTTTTATTCAGTAACTGGTATTCAAAAGCATATTGATAAAGATTTAATAGAAAAAGAAGTATTTTTAGAGAAATTTATGAATTATATTTCTCTTTGTAGTGCTCATTTTAATTACATTATTGTTGATATAGGAATTGCAGATGCTTCTAATTTAAAATCAACTTTATATGATTTATCCTCAGAATTATGGATTGTAACTGAAATGACTTTACCTGATATTAGTAAATTAAAAACATTTCATTCACTTTTAAAAAGAGCTGGATTAAAGGATAAAATATCATTCATACCAAATAGATATGACTCTCAAAATGCCTTATCAATAAATGATGTTAGCTCAATTTTAAATATCAAGAATGATGAAAAAGAACATTTTGACCAATATAAAATTCCTAATGATTACAAAAATCTAGGAGAATTATGGAATTTTTGTGAATTAGTTACAGATAAAAATATGAAATCACCATTTGTAGATAAACTAGATCATATACTTGAAAAAAATGAACTTTATACTAAAGATCATAAAAAAGAATCAAAAGGTTTATTTTCATTCTTAAAAGGTTCTAACTAATGAAAAGTTTAAGAGATTTTATAGAAGAAAAAGAAAGAGAAGAAGTTTCTAAAACGGTTGATAATATTCAAGAAGAAGAATTAGACTTTGTAGATGAAACAAATAAAAAAATAAAAAAATATAAGAAATTTCAATCAAACGATGAACTAAAGTTCCCAGAGTTATACTTAAATCATACTTTGTATGAGATTGCACAAAAAATTAATAATAGTTTTTTGATGAATTTAAAGTCAGATAAAAAGATTACAAAAGATAGTTTAGAAGAAGTTTTACCTGAATATATATTATCTTTCTCAGAAACAAGAGTATTAAAAAAAGAGATCATAGATGACATAAAAAATATGATCATAAACAATATCATAGGCTACGGACACATAAGTACAATTTTTGATATTACAAAAGATGGATTAAATGATGTTATCGTTAATACTAAAGATTACATTGATATCATCTATAAAGGTAAAACTTACCAAACTCCTTTTACATTTAAAAGTGAGCAAGACCTAAGAAAAATCATTGATAGAATGCTTGCTGAAAACAACAGAAAAATTGATGAAGCCCATCCTATTATGTCAAGTAAACTTAACGATGGTTCTAGAATTGAAGTTCAAATTCCACCAATTGCAGCAAATGGTGGAAGTTGTGTAACTATAAGAAAATTTAATGACGTACCTCTTCTTCTTGAAATGCTTATAGAAAGTGGGCAATTAGACTATAAAATGGCATATTTTTTAGTAAAAACATCAAAAGGAAAATGTAATACAATTGTATCAGGTGGTACATCAAGTGGTAAAACTACATTCCTAAACGCAATGACTAGATTTGTTGATGAAAATGAACAATTAATGGTAATTGAAGATACAAGAGAAATGCAGCCACAAATGCCTTGTCACTCTATTAGACAATATGAGGCAAGGGTTGCAAATGAAGAAGGAAAAGGTGCCATTACTTTAGATTACTTATTAAGATCAGCACTTAGATCAAGTCCAAGAAGAATTGTAGTTGGTGAGTGTAGAGGTCCTGAGATTGTAGTAATGCTTAATGCTATGAATACAGGGCACCCAGGTTCAATGACTACAGTTCACGCCGATAGTACAAAAGAAGCTTTAGTAAGAATTGAAAATATGTACCTTGAAGCACGTCCAAGTTCAAATATCAACTTTATTAGAACTCAAATAGCAAGTGCTGTTGATTTAATTATTCAACTTGTAAGATTTCCAGATGGAACAAGAAAAGTAGTAAAAATCTCTGAAATTGAAAAAAGAATAGAAGATAATGGTGTAATTTCTTTAAACGATATTTTTGAGTTTAAAAGAGATACAAGTGATTTAAAAAGAACAATAGGAAGTTTTGTTCCTTTATCTACTCCAACAAGAGTAATTGAACAAATGAATATGTTTGGGGTTGATATTGATAGAAGAATTTTTGATCCAAATTTTGATATGCCTTTATCAATGTTAATTGAAGCACTTGAAGAGGATTTACCCGATGTAATGTGTGGATGGAAAGATGAATTTTTATCTCACTTTATAGATAAAGATCCTCAGTTATTCCACAAATGGCCTCATTTTCAAAAAATCAAGAGGGAAAAACATGGATAATATTTTTATAATTTTAGCGTTTGCAATACCATTATTAACTATATTTTTAATAATAATGATCTATTCATACACTAAAAATATGAGATATTATAAAAAAACAATTAATACTCTATCATTAGAGGGAGTACAACTTTTAGATAAAAATAAAAATAAAGATAAAATCACAAATGAAAACTGGCTAACTAAAAAACTTCAATATGCAGGTTTTACAAGAAAAGGTAGTGACTTTATTTTTATATTTATTTGTATTGCTTTTGGAC
Organism: uncultured Campylobacteraceae bacterium; assembly: GCA_937138295.1. Classification (GTDB taxonomy): domain Bacteria; phylum Campylobacterota; class Campylobacteria; order Campylobacterales; family Arcobacteraceae; genus JALRJW01. Next base: position 18,104 of record CAKZOX010000017.1, on the reverse strand, counting down.
TTTTAGCAAGTTTTTTTATATATTTTATAGCAAAATCTAAAGTTATTTTTATTTTTACTCTATTAATTTTTGCGACTTTTCCACTTTTAGTTCTAAATTTTATTATTAAATCAAGACAAGAGGAATTCAATATAAATTTAAAAGAGATCATTGACAAAGTTACAAGTATGATGAAAAGTGGTGTTGGATTTGAACAAGCACTAAAAAAATCTGTAATGACTTGTAAATCAAAACTTACAAAAGATATTTTTGGAATTTATATAAATGAAAAAGCTATTTTAGGTGAAGATAAATGCTTTGAAAAAATGTTTAAAATTATTGAGTCAAAAGAGCTTAGAATTTTCTATTTAACTATGTCTATTGGTAGACAATCAGGTGGTAAGTTTTCTAATACCCTTGAAAAATTAAGAAAGACTTTAAACGATCAAGGTGAAATTAAAAATGAAATAACCTCATCAACTAGAGAAATAAAAGTTGGTACTTATATGATTATTGGTTTAGTATTTATCACTTACTACATGATGAATAGTGCTTTAAACAACTCTTTAAATGCACATTTCTTCGGAAGTGATGTGGGTAAAATACAGATGTTCTTTATCATTGTATGGGTTGCATTTGGTATTTTCATCAATAGTTTATTAAGTAAAATCAAGTAAGGAGAGTAAAATGGATAAAAATTTGATAGTTTTAATGATTTCACCAATATTAATTGCTGTATTTATATTAGCTATAACTATGTATTTCCAAAGAAAAAGTAGACATAAAAATATCATCTTACTATCTGAACTTGATAATAATGCGATAATTGAACAACAAGAAGAACATAAAAATCAAAAAGATGACGATGATTTTCATTTAAAACTAATACAAGCTGGAATTACTTACAAAGAGTACAATGAAGCTAGATTACTTTTTGCTTTAATAGGTGTAATTATTATGGGTGTATTACCATTTTTCTTTGGTTTAGTTGTTGGTATTATAGCTGTTGGGGTTGGAATACTTTGTATTTTATTTGGTGGTAAAATGTACCTTTCTATTGCTAAATCAGAAAGAGTAGAAAAAATCAACAACGACCTTGGGGTATTTTTAGACCTTGTAAATGTTATTTTAGAGGCGGGTGGTAGTTTAAAAAATGCCTTTTTTGAAGTATCAAGAAGAGGTGTTGGAATAATTGATAAAGAACTTCTAAAAGAAGTCTCTATCTTAGAATATGAAATGACAAACCATACAACTAAAGTAGCCTATGAAAACCTAAAAGAAAGAGTTGATAGTAGAGAGCTAGATAAGGTAATTGACTTTTTAATTTTAAGTGAGGAAACAGGAATTGGTGTAAAAAACATTTTTACAATGCAATCAGATGAGATGAGAAAAGAAAAGTTCTACAAAATCAAAGGAAAAGTAAATACACTAAATATGTATTTAATGTTAATTATATTCCTATTTGTATTACCAGCATTTGCTGCATTTATAGTCTTCCCTATTATGGGTGGAACTCTAACTATAGGAATCTAAAGGATAAAATATGCAATTAAATAAACAACTTGTAATAATAGTGGTATTAGCTTCATTTTTAATATCAAGTGTCGTTACAGCTTTATATTTTTACAAGAAAAATAAAGAAATAGTTAATACAAAAAGTGAAATGGTAACTCTTTACATTGCAAAAGAAGATATTCAACCAAATACACTAATTCAAACAAAACATCTAGCACAAACACAAATAGCTAGACAATATGTTTTAAATACACCTTTGACTATGAAAGAAATTCTTGGAAAATATACAAATGAAAGAATTTATAAGCATGAAGTTTTCTTAAAACAAAAACTTGATACCAAGCTAAAACAAGAAAAGAAAAAGATTCTACCATTTAATAAAAGTGCATATAATATGAAATTTGCATTATTTCAAAATCCAAATTTAGCCTTACAACAAGGTGAATATATAAATATTATTTCTGTTTATCCAAAAACAGCCGATAAAAAACCCGATTTTAGTGTTCAATATATTGCTCCAAAAATCAAAGTAATTGGTTTCTTAAGACAAGGGAAATACGAATCTCAAACATTTACAAAACAAAAAGTAACTAAAGTAATTAATAAAAAAAGAGTTGAAGTTATTGAAGAAGTTAAAGCCGATGAAATGATTTTAGATATAGATTTAGATGTTTTAACAAAACTTGTTAGGGATTATAATAGAGGTAGACAATTATGGATGACTAAAATCAATCATACAGATGAACCTGAAATAAAAGAAGAACCAAAAAAAGAAGAAATAAAGATTATTGCTAAAGTTGAAGATGTTGTAAAAATACCTAAGAAAAAAGTTATTAAGCCTATTAAATATAAATATGAAATGTACACAGCTAAAGACTCGTCATTTACAAGAGTAGCAAGAATTGATTATGGAAATAGTGCAAGTGAAAACTCTAAAACAAAAGCTGTAAATATAAAAGTTGATAAAAACAGAATTTGTTCAAATATTGATGATAAATTTATTGTTGCAAATGTTGCAAAATTAAATATCAGATCAAGCAATAGTTTACAATCTGCTATAGCTAATAAGGTTAAAAAGAACACTATTATTCCTTATATTATGAAAGTAGAAGATTGGTATAAGATTTGTGATGGTAATTATGTTCATAAAAGTGTAGTAAAAGAGTTTAGTCCTGAACAAGTAAAAAACAAGTTAGGTAAATATGAGTAAAAAAAATATGAAAAAAGCAGCTATTGATCAGATTATTCTGTGGATAGTACTTTTTATAATATTTGTAACATTTTTATTTTTTGTAATTGATTATTCAAATGCAATTAAAGTAAAAGACAATACAGATTCAGTAGCAGATTTCATGGCTAGAAAAATATCTTTAGATAATGATAATACTGATATTGCATCATTATTAAACAATGTAAAAGGACCATATTTTCAAGATATTCAAGATGCAGATATTTCTTGTACTAAAAGTACTACAATAGAAAACTATCAAGTACAGGTAAATATTTATACAACTTTAGTAAATGGCTTTTTACCAACTGGGTCTGATAATGTTCACTCAAGAGTAGTAGTGTTCAATGAAGATGATAAATTTCAAGTGATATGTAATTTAACATTATCATTTAAGTAGGAGTATGTAATGAAATTTTTAAGATTAATATTTATTTTTTCGCTGTTGTTAGGTTTTGCTAATGCAAATAACCTTTTTATTCAAGACTTAAATGATAAGAATATTTCCATAAGTCAAAACTCTTATAGTATCGTGGAGTTTGATAAAATGATTGAAAATATCAAAGTTAGTGATAGACAATCAATTGAAGTTGATTTTAATGACTATGAAAAAAAGCCTTTAAAATCAATCAAACTTTTTGGTAAAAAAGTTGGTAATTCTAATTTATTGGTAACTTTTATTGATGCAAGTACTTTACATGTAAATGTAAGTGTAGTTAGAGATTTATTTAAAATAATAGATATTGCAAAAAACATAAGTCCTAATTTAATTGTAAAACAGTCTAACAATAAAGTAATTTTAGATGGAACTGTAAAAAATCAAAAAGTTAAAGATAAAATTTTAAATCTTTTTTCAAAAGCAGGTGTTGATTTAGACAAAGATTTAGTTGATTTAGCCGAACTTGAAACTCCTGATAAAATGATTAGATTAAAGTTGTATGCCGTTGAGGTAAAAGATACAGATAATTTAGACTTAAAAAACACATGGGATTTTATAAAAAACTCATCTAATACTTCTGTTGATGTAAATTTAGGGGGTAGTGCTGTTTCTTTAAGTGGTGGTTTAACAGCTGCAGCAAACTTACTAGGAAGCGCTTTTAATACATCTTTAACACTTCAATATCTATCAACAGAAGGTTTTGCTAATGTTTTAGATGAAACTACACTTTTAACTTTAGAAAATCAAAATGCAACATTTTTAGCAGGTGGTACACTTTATATTCCTGTATCTACTACAACAGACCAAGGTGTTCCAAGTACTGAAATTCAACAGGTTGATTATGGTTTACAATTAGATATTAAAGCTAAAAATATTGTTGGAGATAATTTTATTAATCTAAATGTTATTACAAAATCTTCTACTATTGATGGTACATATACTATTGGAGAAATTCCAAACATTACTGAAAAATCTATTGAAACTAATGTAGTAGTTGGAAATAAATCAACAATTATTTTAGGAGGATTAAGTTCTGAAAATAATTCTGAAACAACTGATAAAATTCCAGTTTTAGGAGATATTCCCTTATTAGGAAAACTATTTACTAGTCAATCTTTTAAAGAAGGTAAAAGTGAACTTGTATTTTTTATAACTCCGGAAATTGTTGATCCTCAAGAGACAAATAATATTAATGAATTAAAACAAAAAACATCATTTACAAAAGATATGAATTTAAACAAAGGAAAATAAGAATAAAATAATGTATAAAGGATTAAGCCATGAAATTAATACTCCTTTTTCTATTATTTATAAATATAATATACTCTGAAACTCTTACAAAAGAAGAAAAAGAATACATAAAAAACAACCCAACTATTACTTTAGGGGTTGGTAAAGGCTGGGAACCATTTGCTATTGAGTCTAACGATGGCTCAATAACTGGTTTTACAGCTGATGTTCTAAAACTAATAAATCAAAAAACAAATGCTAATTTCACTCTAAAAATAGAAAATTGGAATGAAATCCAAGATTTAGCTAAAAACAAAAAAATTGATGGTTTAACTACTCTTGTTCAAACAAAACAAAGAGAAGAATACTTAGATTTTACATCTAAATTTTATGATTTAGAATTTGGTATTTTTACTACAATAGAAAAATTAGATACATTAAAAACAAAAGAAGACTTACAAAACAGTAGAATTATAATTGAAAAAGGTAATGCTGTTCACGAAAGTATTGTAAAAATATTTGAATTAAAAAATATCTCTTATGCGAATAATCATATAGAATCATATAAAAAAATCTTTAACAATGAAGCTGATGCTACAATAACTTACAGTGGATATCAATTCAAATTAGCTCAACTAAAATTACCATTATTATTTAATACAAATTTATATAATAAATCCCTGCCTTTAAAACTTGCAGTAATAAAAGATTCACCATTAGCTTTATCTATTTTACAAAAGGGTTTAAACTCTATTTCAAATGAAGAGTATAATCAACTAAAAAACAAATGGCAATTAAGTATTAGATCACTAAATGATAATAATTCATTTTTAACAAAAGAAGAAATAGAATATCTTCAAAAAAAAGAAGTTTTAAAAGTTGGAGTTTCAAGTGATTTTAAACCCCAATATATTTCAGAAAATCAAGGTTTAACACCTGATTTAGTTAATACAATAGGAAAAGTTCTAAATTTAAAAATTGAATATATAGAAGATAGTTGGCCAAATACTCTAGAAAATCTTAAAAATAAAAAAATAGATTTTATTGATGCTTTAAGTGAAAAAGTTGCTAAAGAAAAAGGTTTTTTAATAACTCCAGCGGTTTATAATGATAAATTTATTTTATATTCTAAATCTAAAATTGATATTAATAATTTAGAAAATTTAAAAATAGCCTATAACCCAGAAATTATCATATTAAAAAATAGCCTACAAAGTAGATACAAAGACAAAGTAAATCTTATTGAAGTAAATAATGCTGAAAATGGTTTTCAAAAACTATTTGAAGAAAAAGTAGATGCTTATATAGGATTTGAGTTTGATTCTTATGTATTAAATACTTACTTTGACTCCAACTTTGTAAATTATAGACATTATTTAGATGATATTAAAATAAACTCTGTATCAGCAGTTAGAAATGATGACCCTATTTTACAGTCAATATTAAATAAAACTATTCTAAATTTTCCATCGGAACAAAAAAAACAAATCTTGCAAAAATGGTTTGGTAAAATAGAAAACAACTCTTCTATAGATTTAACTTTTGAAGAAAAAGAGTATTTAAAAAATAATCCAGTTCTAAACTTAGGATATAGTTTAGATTTTGAACCTCTTTTTATGAAATCATCTGATAATAATTATACGGGTATTGCTGTTGATTATTATAAACTCATAGCTGATAAACTAGGAATTAGCATAAACTATACCGTTGATGATTGGGAAAAAATAATTAAAATGACATCTTTAGGAGAACTTGATTTCATACCTATGATGAATCCATTTATAGCACAAAAAAATAATCTAAATATCACCAATACTTTATTTGATTTAAGATCAATCATTTATACGAAAAAATCTAAAAATCTTTATGTAGATTCAATAGAAGACCTAAAAGGTTTAAAGGTTTCATATAATAAAAATATCATCATTTTAGATAAGTTTCTAGATAAATACAAAGATACTTTAAATCTTATACCTTTATCTTCAAATGATGATATGTTTAGACTTTTAAATGATGATAAAGTTGATGCAGTAATCGCTTTTAATACATCAAAATATATTCTAACTAAACAGTTTTTAAATGATATAAAGCCTATTCATACTCTAAAGAATCCTGTAATTGGAGCAGTTACAGCTATAAAACCAAATGATAAAATACTTCATTCAATTTTATCAAAAGCTGTTGACTCAATAAGTGTTGAAGATAAAAATCTAATATCTATTAAATGGCTAGGTAGTGAAATAAAATCTGAAGAGTTCCAATTTTCTAATAAAGAAAAAAATTACATAAAAAATAATATATTTAGATTATGTGAACTATATGACTCATATCCAATTTCAGGGGTAAAAGATCAAAAAGTAATTGGAATAATGGGAGAATATATAGATAATATCGTAAAAAAAACTGGATTAAAATTTGAAGTTATAGGCTCTTCTAGTATTGAAGATTTAAAAAATAAAACTAATAACAATGAATGTGATTTAATAGCTTCATTAAGTTTGAATCAAAAAAACTTACCAAAGATTATAAATTCTGAATCTATTGTAGAATTTCCCTATGCAATGATTGGAGACTTAAAAAGTTTCAATTTAAATGCAAGTAGTGATTTAAAAGATTTAGAAATCATAACTAGCTCAAATGATATCAAAAACAAAATTTTAGAGCTTTATCCTAATTTAAATATTAAAATATTAACAAATCCAAAAAAAGCCATACGAAAAGTTGGTGGAAAAATCCATTTAGTACAATTAAAACCTATAGCAGAGAAAACTATTCAAGAGTATGGATTTAATAACTATAAATTAAATGGTGTTCTTAATAACATTAATCAAATCAATACAATAGGTGTACATGAAAATCATCCTGTATTATTAGAAATTATAAATAAAGCCATAGCCCTAACAAATCCTTTATTAGTAGATAGATTAAAAGACAAATATACAATAAAAGAATATACGGTTATAAATCATAATAAGTTTTTATTTTATGCTTTAGGTTTAACTATAGCAATAGCATTATTCTTTATATATAGGTATAAACTACTTGAACAAAAAAATCTTGAAATTAGAAAAAAAGATCAACTATTATTCCAACAATCAAAAATGGCTGCTATGGGTGAAATGATAGGAGCAATAGCCCACCAATGGAGACAGCCAATAAATGAACTAAGTATTTCTATACAAAATCTAAAATATGATTATGAAGATAATGAAATTAATGAAAATTATGTTGATAAGTTCATAGATAAAAATCAAAAAACATTAACTTTTATGAGTAATACTATAGATAACTTTAGAAATTTTTTTAGAAATGACAAAACAAAAAGTGAATTTAATGCAAATGATGAAATAAAGTTTGTACTTGAACTTCTATATGCTCAACTTAAAGATCATAATATAAGTTCAACTCTAAAAGGTGAAGAATTAATTATAAATGGATATAAAAATGAATTCCATCAAGCTATCTTAAATATAATTAATAATGCAAAAGATGCAATCATTCAAAATAATATATCAAAGGGTATTATAAATATCAACATAACAAAGAACTCTATTGAAATTAGTGACAATGGTGGTGGTATTCCTCAAAATATAATAGACAGAGTATTTGAGCCATATTACACTACAAAAGAGCAAGGTAAAGGTACAGGAATAGGTTTATATTTAGCTACAATGTTATTAAATAATATTGGTGCATCATTAGGAGTGGTTAATATAAAAGATGGAGCAAAATTTACTATTAAGTTTAAAAATCAAAAAAATGAGAAATAGCAATGAATAATAATATAAAACCAACTATTCTATTTGTTGATGATGAAGAAGGTATTAGAGATGTAATTAAAACATTTTTAAAAAGATTTTCAAAAGAGTTTTATCTTGCTTCAAATGGACAAGAAGGTTTAGAAATTTATAAACAATATAAACCTGATATTGTAATTTCAGATATAAAAATGCCTATTATGAATGGTATAGAAATGGCTGAAAATATAAAAAAAATAAATGAAGAACAATATATTATTTTTACAACTGCATTTAGTGATAGCGATTATTTTATCAAAGCTATTGAATTATCAATTAATGATTACTTATTAAAGCCTATAAACTTACCAAAATTAAAACAAAAAATTGAGCACTTATCTAATCAACTTAATTTAAATAATTTAGTAAAAAAACAAACTGAACTTATAAATGAAATAGCTACAATCTTAGAAGGTCTATTAATAGTAGTAAATGAAAATAAAGACATTATTTTTATGAACAATAATGCTTTAGATTTCTTTCAAATAACTCATTTAAATGAGTTTCAAGAAAAACATAACTTCATAGGGGACTTGTTTTTAAAGAGTGATTATTTTTATGAAGAAAATATTCAAGATGATTCTTGGATAGATAAAATAGAAAATATGAATGAAAAAGAAAGGATTGTGGTTATGTTAGATATCAATAAAATGATACCTAAATCTTTTTTATTAGATGTAAAACATAGCAATATAAGCTCTAATAAAATAATACAATTTACAGAAATTACAAGTATTGTTTTAGAAAATAAAAAACTATTAAAAAGAGCATTTTTTGATGAATTAACTAAACTAAATAATAGAGCCTATTTTAATCAAGAAATAAAAAAAGAGATTGAAACAGCAAAAAGATACAACTTAAAGTTTTGCTTGATTTTTTTTGATATTGACCACTTTAAAAACTTCAATGATTCATACGGTCACCAAATAGGTGATGAGGTTTTAAAGGAACTTGCTAAAATCATTCAAGATAATAGTAGAAAAACTGATATTTCAGCTAGATGGGGAGGAGAAGAGTTTGTTTTAGTCCTAACTAATACAGATATTGAAAATGCCCTTTTAGCTACAAAACATCTTAAAAATCTTATTCAAAATCATAAATTTAAAGATGATCTTACTTTAACTTGTAGTTTTGGTATTACTGAATTTAAAAAAGAAGATACCTCAAAAAAACTATTAGCTAGAGCAGATAAAGCTCTATATAAAGCAAAAGAAAATGGTAGAAATAGAATAGAAATTATAAAATAATTCTATTCTATAAATACTCTGCTAATTAGAAGGTTTAAAATAATGTTTTTTACCATTCTCATCTTTTTTATATAATCTAAACATTTTACTAGCTAAAACTACATTATAGTCACCATTATTAATAAATATTTTTTTAGATGATCCATTTTCAAATGATAATTTAGGAAGATTATCTTTAGCAGTAAATGGTTTATCACTAAAACTAACTTTTTTGTCTTTGTAAAACATTACATATTGAAGATCTTTATCTATTGTATTGTCAATATTTTCATAAAGTTTATTATATTTAATTTTAAACTCTTTTCTTTTTTTATAAGTTTCACCTACTTTTGAAAAGTATAATTTTAACTCACCTGAATCTTTGTTTGGTCTATATTTTGCTAATAAATAGTTCTTATATTTTTTTAAAATTATTTTCTTTTGTTGATAATTAAAAAGTGGTTCTTGAGTAATTAAACTTTTTAATTTTGTTGATGTTGGAGTAATATCAATTACAACTTGTTTATTAGATTTGATTTTAATATCATAATTCCTATCATTTAAGATATGGTTTATTCCACTAATATCTACACCTTTAAACTTATTGTCAAAAAATAATTTAAACTCTTTTAGTTTAAAGATATAGTGACCCTCATCATATTCCGCATCATCAAGTGTACGATTAAGATTAAGATACCATTCACCTTCAATGAATTGTTTCGTTTTATCATTTGCATTTATATTTGTATTAGCAACTAAATTCGTAATAAATAATACTACAAAAAGTAATTTTATCAATCTAGACTCCTTTCTTATTATTTTAACATATTTATATTTTATTTATTACACTAAAGTATATTAGTTAAAAAAATAAATCTTTAATAATTTTGTTGTATTTAATTTTGAAAAATATTTTCCAATTAAAAGATGTAAGGTATAATAACACTTATAAAAATTTATGTATAATGTGTAATTGATTTAAAATTAAGGAATAGTATTGACACCATTAGAAATCGCAGATATGATTGGAATAATTTGCTTTGCAGCCAGTGGATTTTTAATTGCTGTTCACTACAAACTTGATATCTTAGGAATTTTTATTGCTGCCTTTTTAACAGCATTAGGTGGTGGTATGATTAGAGACGTACTTGCTAATAAAACTCCTTTCATATTTACACATACTTTACCCGTTATTCTTGTAATTGCTACAGTTTTAATATCACTATTATTTAAATTACACAAAATTGATGACTTTGAAAGTAAAACTGCTTTTATAGTTTCTGATGCGATAGGTTTAGTGTCATTTGCAATAACTGGTTCAATTATTGCCATTGAAAATGAATTTAATTTTCTAGGTGTATTAATCTTAGCTTTCTTAACAGCAGTTGGGGGAGGAACAATAAGAGATATTTTAATAAATAAAGTACCTGCTATTTTAGTATCTGAATTTTATGCAACCGTTGCATTAATAGTTGGTTTAACAGTTTTTATACTTGATAGCTTTGATATGAGGTCATTATTTAGTTTAACTATTGTTTTTGTTTGTGGTGTTGCTCTAAGACTTCTTGCTTATTATAAAAATTGGCACTTACCAACTCTTTCTAAATAAATTATAAAAATAGAATTAATATTCCATTTACCTTGTCTTGATACAATCTTCTAATTTTATTTAGGAGAATTTATGAAAAAATTATTATTAATTTTATCGTTAGCTGTATATTCAATTGCAGCTCAATTAAACACTGGAGAAAAAATTCCAACTTTTTCAATAAATGATCAGTTTGAAAAAGCTCAAATCATACCATCATCTACTAAGACTATTATAGTTGCTGGAAACAAAGATGCAAGTGATACAATTAAAGATTACTTATTAAGTATTGAAGGTGATTCATTATCTAAAAATAATGCAGTTTATATAGCTGATATTTCAGGTATGCCTTCACTTATTACAAAGTTTTTTGCATTACCAAAAATGAAAAAATATCCATTTAAAATCTTATTATTAGATGATACTAATAAAGATAAATTTTTAATGCAAGAAGATAAAATTACTATTTATGAAGTAGAAGATCAACTTGTAAAAGAAGTAAAATATATAACTACTAAAGAAGAGTTAGCAGCTTATATTAAATAACTAACTAATGGCTTTTGCCATTAGTTTTTAATTCTATTTTAGAAGTTTTTCAAAGGCTTCTATGATAGCTTTAGATTCAAGATTTTTTATTCTACTTTCTAATGATTCTACTGTTTCATTTTCATCTAAATCTAAACTTTTTGTTAAAATAATTTCACCATCATCATAAACTTCATTTACAAAATGTATTGTAACTCCAGATTGTTTCTCTTTATTTTTAATTACAGCCTCATGAACAAATCTTCCATACATTCCTTTTCCACCATAAATAGATGGCAATAATGCAGGATGAGTGTTTACAATTTTATTTTCAAAGTATTTCAATAAATCAATACTTATCATTTTCATATACCCTGAACAAAATATATAATCACAATTGTATTGTAAAAATTGCTTTGCAATTTTTTCATCTAAATTTATATTTGGATATATTTTAGAATTGATTACAAATGATGGAACATCATATTCTTTAGCTTTTTCTAATACACCTGCATTTGAATTATTTGTTATTATACAGACAACATCTGCATTTAAAGTTCCATTATTACATGCTTTTTTAATATTTTCAAAACCACTTCCATTATGTGATGCTAAAATACCAATTTTTTTCATTATTTACCTTATTTTAATCTTTGAGCATGTGTAATAGCTATTGCAATTGCATCTGTAATATCAAGTGGTTTTATCTCTTTTTTAATTCCTAAAAGTCTTTTAACCATAAAAGCAACTTGTGTTTTATCTGCTTTTCCATTACCTGTAACAGCTTGCTTTACTTGTAGTGGCGTATATTCACTAAAATTACCGGCTACTTGAAGGATTTTCAAACTAATTGCACCTCTAAATTGTGCAAGTTTAATTACTGTTTTTGGATTAAAAGCATAAAACATATCTTCAATTGAAACCTCATCAATGATATGATTTTTAAAAATTAAATCAATACCCTCTGTCATTTCAACAATCTGCTCTTGCAAAATTTTAGTTTTAATTTTTATCAATCCAGCTTCAATAAGTTTTAGTTCTCTACCGTTTTTTTCTAGTATTGCATAACCGCAATTTCTAGTTCCTGGATCTATTCCTAAAATTTTCATCAACTATTCACTTTACTAGTATTATTTTTATTCACATGAAAGAATAACCAAAAAATCATGTTTTTTTAATAAATATTCACTTAATTCACAAAAGTATTCACAGTTTATTCACATATCTAAACAGTTAATTTAATAATTTTTAGCTATAATAAATGAAATATAGAAATAAAGAGTTTGATTTAACAATGACTAGTAAAGATTTTTTGTCTGTAATAGAAAAAGAAGCATCACCACAAGATTATCAAAGATATTTAAAACAATTAGTTTACAAAAAAATATCTAGTGACGATAATATTGCAATATTTGAAGCACCAAATAAATATATAGCTTCATGGGTGAAATCAAAATACTCTAAACTTATACAAGAATGCTTTGAAAAATTCGACGGTACAAAGCCAAACATCGAAATCAAAATCTCTGGTGAAAAGAAAACAAAAAAAGAGATTATTCAAGAACAAGTTAAAAATCATACAGCTGAAAGTACTATTTTAAATCCCTCTTATACATTTGAATCATTTGTAGTTGGACCCTCTAACCAAATGTCTTATAATGCAGCTATGGCTGTTTCGAAAAAACCAGGTATTCAGTATAATCCTTTATTTATATATGGAGGAACTGGACTTGGTAAAACACACTTACTTCAGGCTATTGGTAATGAAGCAGTTGAACATAATAAAACTGTAATATATGTAACAATTGAACAATTTATGAATGACTTTACATTTTCAATTAAAAATAAAAATATGGAACACTTTAGAAGTAAATATAGAGAATGTGACCTACTTTTAATTGATGATGTTCAATTTTTAAGTGGAAAAGAACAAACTCAAGAAGAATTCTTCCATACATTTAATGAATTGCACAATTCAAAAAAACAAATTGTAATGACAAGTGATAGACTACCATCTCAAATTGCTAGCTTAGTTGATAGGCTTAAAACAAGGTTTGAATGGGGTTTAACAGCTGATATACAAATTCCAGGTCTTGAAACAAAAATTGCAATTATTGAAAAAAAATCAGAATTAAATGGAATTAATTTAAGTAGAGATATTGTTAATTATATCGCTTCAAATCTTGATAGTTCTATTAGAGAATTAGAAGGTGTTTTAATTAGAATTAATGCAAGTGCTTCTTTATTAAATCAAGAGATTAACCTAGAAATGGTACAAAACCTGTTAAAAGAACAAATTAAAGAAACAAAAGAAAATATAAAATTACCAGATGTAATTAATATTGTTGCTAATCAATTGAATATTAAACCAAGTGATATTAAATCTAAAAAAAGAACAGCAACAGTTGCAAATGCAAGAAGAGTAGTTATTTATCTAGCAAGGGAGTTAACACATAACTCAATGCCTGATATTGCAAAGTTTTTAGGTATGAAAGATCACAGTTCAATTTCACATAATATTAAGAAAGCAAATGAACTTATGGAAAAAGATGAAAACTTTAAAATTATCATCGAAAATTTAAAAAATAAAATCATAAATAAGGATTATTAGTAAAAAAGTTTTAACATAAAATGTGAAAAGGTGTGAATATTTGTATAAATGTAATCATCCCTTTAAGTATTGATTATACAGTACTTTGTAAAGTATTTTCATCTTTTCACATTAACTACTACTTTTACTAAAAATATAAATATATTAGGAGAAAAAATGAGGTTTGTAATTACAAAAAACATAATAGAAAATATTGTGGCATCAATGCAACCTTTTTTAGAGAAAAAAGATGCAAGTTCAATAACTTCTCATATTTATTTAGAAGTTGCTAATTCGCAATTAACTCTAAAAGCTACTGACTATGAAATTGGTTTAGAATCAAATATAGATTCAATTTCAGAATGTACTGATGGAAAAGCAACTGTAAACGGTTCTAACTTATTAGGAATTATTAAAAGATTAAAAGCTGAAGAAATTACATTTGAAGTAGATTCAAACAATTTAATTATTAAACAAAAAAGATCTACATTTAAATTACCTATGTATAATGCAGATGAATATCCAAAATTAAATGAATCAAATAATTTAAATGAATTAAAAATTTCTTCAATGAACTTTACAAATTCAATTAAAAAAATTACTCCTGCTATTGATAACAATAATCCAAAGTATGAATTAAATGGTGCTTTAATTGATATTAAATCATCTAAAGTAAATTTTGTTGCAACAGATACAAGAAGATTAGCAATATCATATTTAGAAAATATGGGTAATGATGAGAATCAATTTATTATTCCTAAAAAAGCTATAATAGAAATACAAAAACTATTTTTAGATGATGCCTCTATTTCATATGATGATACAAATTTAGTTGTGTCAAATAGCAATATGAAATTCTTTACAAAACTAATTAATGGAAAATTTCCTGATTATGAAAGAATAGTTCCTAAAAATTTAAAATATGAATTAACACTTCCAAAAAGTATGTTAATTGAATCTATTAAATTAGTTACATCATTATTCTCGAATATTAAGATTACATTTTCTCCTAATAGTATTTTATTTGAATCATTAGATGAAGACACAGAATCTAAAACACAAATTGACGTTGATTTAAATATAACTGATGAGTTCTATTTAGCTGTAAATGCTAAATACTTATTGGATTTTTTAAGTATGACAAATGATCCATCTGTAAAAATAGGATTTAATGAATCTAATTTACCATTCTATTTAGAAGATGAAAAATTTTATACAATTGTAATGCCAATTGTTTTAGAAAAATAACAACTCCAAAGGAAATATAAATGAGTCAAGAGTATGGCGCTAGTAATATTAAAGTTTTAAAAGGTCTTGAAGCTGTAAGAAAAAGACCAGGTATGTATATTGGTGATACTAACACTAATGGTCTACATCATATGGTATATGAAGTTGTTGATAATTCAATTGATGAAGCAATGGCTGGATACTGTAAAAATATTAAAGTAACAATGACTAAAGATGACTGGATTAGAGTTGAAGATGATGGTAGAGGTATTCCTGTTTCAATACACCCTACTGAAAATATCTCAGCTGCGACAGTTGTTTTAACTGTATTACACGCCGGTGGTAAATTTGATAAAGATACTTATAAAGTTTCAGGTGGACTTCATGGGGTTGGTGTTTCTGTTGTAAATGCCTTATCAAAAGAACTTAAAATGACTATTCATAGAGAAGGTAAAATACATTATCAAGAATTCTCATGTGGTATTCCAAAAGCTCCTTTAGAAATCATTGGAGATGCACCTAGAAAAACAGGTACAACTATTGAATTTTTAGCAGATGATTCAATTTTTGAAGTAAAAGAATATATGTTTGAAACTTTGGCTAAAAGATTTAGAGAAGTAGCATATTTAAATAATTTTATCTCTATTACTTTAGAAAATGAAAAAACTAAAACTAAAGAAGTTTACCATTTTGAAGGTGGTATTAAACAATTCGTTGAAGATTTAAATAAAGAAACTCCTGTATCAGATGCTGTAGCATTTTCTGAAAGAGTTGAAGATGTAGAAATTGATATTGCTTTAATGTATAACTCAACTTATACTGAAAAAACAATTTCATTTGTAAATAATATCAGAACAATAGATGGTGGTACACATGAGGCAGGTTTTAAAGCTGGTCTTACAAGAAGTATTACTAAATATTTAAATGCAAATGCAAATGCAAGAGAAAAAGATGTAAAAATTACAGGTGATGATGTAAGAGAAGGTTTAATTGCAATTGTTTCAGTTAAAGTTCCTGAACCACAGTTTGAAGGGCAAACTAAAGGAAAACTAGGTTCATCTTATGTTAAACCTATTACTCAGAAATTAACAGGTGAAGCATTAGATAAATATTTTGAAGAAAATCCTGCTCAAGCTAAAGCTATTATGGATAAAGCTTTAATGGCAGCTCGTGGTAGAGAAGCTGCTAAAAAAGCAAGAGATTTAACTAGAAAAAAAGATGCTATGACAGTTGGAACACTTCCTGGGAAATTAGCAGAATGTCAATCTAAAGATCCTGCTATTAGAGAATTATACCTGGTGGAAGGGGATTCTGCAGGTGGTTCAGCAAAACAAGGAAGAGATAGAGTTTTTCAAGCAATTTTACCACTAAAGGGTAAAATTTTAAATGTTGAAAAATCTAGACTTGATAAAGTTTTAAAATCAGATGAAATTAGAAATATGATTACAGCAATGGGTTGTGGTATTGGTGAAGATTTTGATGAAGAAAAAATTAGATACCATAAAGTAATCATCATGACAGATGCCGATGTTGATGGTAGCCATATTCAAACATTACTTTTAACTTTCTTCTTTAGATTTTTAAGACCAGTTATTGAAAAAGGTTATTTATACATAGCTCAACCACCTTTATATAGATATAAAAAAGGTAAAAATGAAACTTATTTAAAAGATGATACATCTTTATCAAACTTCTTAATTGAAAATGGTTTAGAGTCATTTGAGTTTGAAGGTTTAGGTTATAATGATTTATTAGATTTATTTAAATTAGTAGCTAGATATAGAAGTATGTTAGGTCAATTAGAAAAAAGATATTCTTTAATTGAAGTTGTTAGACACTTAGTTGAAAACTCTGATTTAGTGAATTTAGACTATGATACTTTATATGTTGAAGTTGAAAAATTTATTACAGATAAGGGATATAATATTCTTTCAAAAACTATAACATCTGAAAAAATCCAAGTATTTGTACAAACAGGTGAAGGTTTAGAAGAATTAATTATCGATGATGAATTATTTGCAAGTCCATATTTTAGTGAAGCTACTTATATTTACAAAAAATTAGTGGAAAGAGATATAGCTATTTTTGATAAAGATATTTTAGAAGTTCTTGAAGATGTTGAAAATTTAGCTAAAAAAGGTGCTTATATTCAAAGATATAAAGGTCTAGGTGAGATGAACCCTGATCAATTATGGGAAACTACAATGATTCCTGAAGAAAGAAGATTATTAAGAGTTAAGATTGAAGATGCTGAAATTGCATCTGACACATTTACTTTATTTATGGGTGACGAAGTTGAACCTAGAAGAAATTATATTGAAGAGCATGCAAAGGATGTTGAACACTTAGATGTTTAATATCCTTTAAGTTTAAAGTTTTAAAGAAGAAATATTAAATTTCTTCTTTATTAAACTTTTCAGTTAAGGCAAAAATTTTACCTCTTTTTCTTTGGATATTGTTTACGATGTGATATCCATGATTTAATGCAATTGCAATAGAACCACCTGATACCATAGCAATGTCTCCTGCTACATAAACATCCTCATTTGATGTTTCATGGTGATCATCAAACACTGGCTTACCTTTTTCATCAACTTCAACACCACAGCTCTTTAAGAAGTCTACAGGAGTAGTTCCACCAATAGCATAAATTACTCTATCATAAAATACAGAATATCCATCATTGAAATTTACTTTCACTTTACCATCTTCATTTTCTAAAGATTCAATATCACAATTCATTCTAAGTCTTAATCTTTC
>CAKZOX010000016.1 GCA_937138295.1 uncultured Campylobacteraceae bacterium | reverse complement strand
GTCGGGGCGAGAGGATTCGAACCTCCGGCCCCCTGGTCCCAAACCAGGTGCGCTAACCAGACTGCGCTACGCCCCGACAAAATAGTATTTTGAGACAATATTCTCAAAATGTGGACGGAATTATACTAATTATTTTTAGATTTGTCAAGAGATATTTTGATTTATTTCAAAAAATTTCAAAATATCTCTAAATTCCGTGTTTTTTATTAAAATTGAATTAACCCATCAACAGGTGAAGATGCCGTTGCATAAGGCTTTTTAGGTATTCTACCTGCTTTATAACTTAATCTTCCTGCAATAGTTGCATGTTTAAATGCTTCAGCCATAGCCATTGGATTTTGAGCTTGAGCAATTGCTGTGTTAGCTAAAATACCATCAGCTCCTAATTCCATAGCATATGCAGCATCACTTGCACATCCAAGACCAGCATCAACTAAAACAGGTACTTTTACAGCATCTCTAATAAATGCAATATTATATGGATTTTGAATTCCAAGACCTGAACCAATTGGCGCAGCTAAAGGCATAATTGCATCAGCACCTGCATCTTCAAGTCTTTTTGCAACTATTGGATCATCACTTGTGTAAGCCATGATTGTAAAACCTTCTTTTTTTAGAACTTCACAAGCTTTAATTGTGTCAATCACATCTGGATATAAAGTTTTTTGAGCATCCCCAATAACTTCAAGTTTAATAATATCAATTCCAGTTGCTTCTCTCATAAGTCTAAAAGTAGTGATTGCTTCTTCAGCTGTAAAACACCCTGCACTATTAGGTAGTAACTTTACATTTGTATCTTTAAAATAATCTAATAAATTCTCTTCATTTGGATTTGTAATATTTACTCTTCTAATAGCAACAGTGATTAGTTCACTACCACTTGCTAAAGTTGCTTCTTTTGTTGTTTGAAAACTATCGTATTTTCCAGAACCTACGATTAGTCTACTGTTAAATTCATAATTACCAATTTTTAAAATGTTATCATTCATATTGTATTATCTCCAATAAATTTTATATATTTTTTACTAGCATTTGTAATAGAAATTTGTATAATTTCAGGCACATCATAGCTATGTAATTCTTTTATTTTCCTTTGTACCTCATCAAAATTATCTTTTGTTGTTTTTATGTTTAGAAGTGTCTCAAAATCATTACAAAATTCATCATTCCACATATATAATGATTCTACTTCTTGAAGTTGAATACAAGCTGCTAACTTCTCTTGAATCAACACCCTAGAAATATTTTTTGCTTCTGTTTTAGAAGCACAAGTTGTTTGTACTATTATCGCATTCATAACTCTTTGACTCCTTGTATTAAATCATATGGTGTAAAACTATATGAGTTTTTACTATAATTTCTTGCAACTAAACTATGGGCTAAACTTCCACTAATAGAAGCATCAAGTGAACTATAACCTTGAGCTAAAAGTGAAGCTATAAAACCACTAAGAACATCACCACTTCCACCTTTTGCTAAAACAGAAGTTCCAAAATTATTTATATATATTTTATCATTTTGAGCAATTAAAACATTTGCACCTTTTAGAAGTAAGACAACATTAGGATATTTTTTACAAAACTCTTTTACATATTTGAATCTATTATTTTGTAATTCATTTACATCTATTTTGTCAATATCACAAAGTTCAAGTAAACTAACAAACTCTTTTGGGTGTGGAGTTAAAACAACTTGATTGTTTGATTTATTTAGTACATCTAATATCAAGTTACTATAAAATAAATCTGCATCAATTACTTTTGGTATATCTTTATTCAGTATTTCACTTATTTCTTTATCATTGAACTTTCCAAGTCCCATTCCAATAGCTATAGCGCTACAATTATCGCATACAAAATGACTTTGCATTAAAAAATCTTTTACAATATGAGCTTCATGATTAACTAAAGTTACCAATCCAGCCCCAAACACAAAACCAGCTTCAGCTGTAAGTTTTGCAGCACCCTCTTTTGTACCAACGATTACATTTAAATGTCCAAATGTTCCTTTGTGAGTATTCTTTTTATTTCTAAAAGGCAAGATTAAATCACACTCTTCAAGTAAATATGTATTTGAATCCATTTCATAAATATCTCTACTTATTCCTAAATCACATACTTTTATTTCCCCGACATACTCTTTTGCTACATCTGTAAATAACGAGTTTTTTAAAGCTCCCATTGTAAATGTAATATCAGATTCAAATGCAGAACTATGTACTTGTCCGATATTATTTATACCACTTGGAATATCACATGAGATTTTAAAAGCATCAATACTATTTAAAGTATCAATTAAAATTTTTGTATCATCTTTTAAGGGTTTATTTAAACCACTTCCAAATATACAATCAACAACAACATCACAAGAAAGATTTATTTCACTTATAGGATTTAAGCCAATTAGCTTGGCTCTTTTTAATTGAAGTTTTCCAATTTCAGTTTTAGGTTCACTATGAAGATATAAATTTACATCATAGTCATTAAATAGAATTCTAGCAAGTGCTATTCCATCAGCTCCATTATTTCCACTTCCACAAACTATTAAAATAGAGCTATTTTTTTGAAATTTTTCTTTTATGTATGAAGCAATACTATTTGCAGCGTGTTCCATAAGAATATCTTCACTTAATGCAAACTCTTCATAACATCTTTTATCTAAACTATTAACTTCTTCAAAAACTTTTTGCATTATATACTCCTATGGTCTTTACTTTAGCTACTTTCTAAACTTCCATCCATTAGCTTCAAGGGTAGATTTAATTTTATCTTTAACATCACCTTGAATCTCTATCCACTCATCTTTTATAGCTCCACCACAAGCAAGCTTTTTCTTTAGAAGTTTTAACACCTCTTTTTTTTCATTTTCAGAAATATTAAATCTACCAACCAAAGTTACAGGTTTACCTTTTCTTTTTTCATAGGTAAAAACTAATTGATGTTGATTTTTAGGAATAATCTCACCAGAAGTTGTTTTTTTCTTTTTATCTTCTTTTGATGTATCAAAACTATCACCTTCTAAACTACTTCCCATATTTTGAGATAATAAATCAGCTAATCCACCCATCATAAAATCCTTATAACTTTTTTACTCTTGTTTGAATATCAATTTCATTTACATCTGTAAAATCATTTTGTTTATATTGTTCAACAGCAACTCTACCTATCATAGCTGCATTATCAGCACAATATCTTAGTTCAGATAAGTAAAGTTTAGCATCATATTTCGCACATATTTCATCAATTTGAGCTCTTAAATAAATATTTGCACTCGCTCCACCAACTATAGCAAAGTTTTTAGGTGGAACTTTTTTAAAATATTTTTTCAATTTTTGCATAATATGTGTTACAGCTGTTTTTTGAAAAGAGGCACAAATGTCATATTTATCTTGAATAGTTATTCCATTTTCTGATTCTTCAAGTTTAATTATCTGCATTCTAACAGCATTTTTAAGACCACTATAACTAAACTCAATATTTGGGCTTTGTCTTAAAGGTACAGGAAAATCAAACCTATTCTCATCTCCTTTTAAACCATACTCTTGAACAACTGGACCACCTGGATAACCAAGGCCTAACATTTTTGCAACTTTATCAAAGCTTTCACCAAAACTATCATCCATAGTTGTAGCAATAACTTCCATATCATTTAGACCATTTGCTTGAATAAGTTGAGTATGTCCACCTGAAACAAGCAAAATAGTCATAGGCAAAACTTCATCTTTTTCAATAAAGAGAGAATAAATATGACCTTTTAAGTGATTTACAGCAATTAATGGAAGATTTAAAGAAATAGCTAAAGCTTTTGCCATAGTAACACCTTCCATAAGTGTTACACTTAATCCTGGTGCCGTTGTAACAGCTATTGCTTTTAATTTTGGGAAATACTCTTCACACTCTTGAAGTATTTTAGGTAGTGCTTCAACATGAAGTCTTGCGGCAAGTTCAGGAACTACACCACCATATACACTATGTTGTAGTTCTTGAGATATTTTTTTATGATAAATTAATTCATTTGTTTTTATATCTGTTATTGCTATTGAACTATCATCACAACTTGATTCAATCGAAAGTATCATTAATCATTTTCTCCTGATAATTCTTGATTTATTTCACACTCTTCTTCTTTTTTTAACCAATCAAGTGCGCAATCAAGTTTTCCAAAACCAGAAGCTGCATTTATATGTCCAGCATTTTCCATGATTTTATTTCCAATATTTAACTTAGATGATAAACCTATGGCTTCTTCAACACTCATATATGGATCATTTGTAGAGCTTGCCATAATAACTTCATTTGCTTTTAAATCATTTGGTATAGGATATGGATAAAAACTACTTGCTGCTTCAACAACTCTATTTCTTGAAACAGGTGCAACAAGCATAAGTTTTTTTAATTTTATATCAAGTTCATCACAAGTATGAAACCACAATACATTTGCTAAAGAGTGACAAACAACATAATCAGGTTTAAAGTGTTCTAACTCTTTTTTTAAGAACTCTTTCCACTCATTTAAATCTGGATTATCTCTTTTTGGAAAAGATGGAAAAGAAACAACATAATTTTCTTTTATTAAATCAGCTGCCAAATGCGCTTGCCAATGTGGAAAGTCACTTCCACCTAAACCATGTAAAATTAAAACTCTTCTACTCAAAACTAAAAACCTCTTTTAATTAAATCTAATAACTTCTAACACATCTTACAAATTTCTTTTTGTGTCTACTATCAAAATATGGTGTACCACTTACAAAGTGCATATAATCAGCATAGAACCACAAAGTTCGCCATAAAGCTTTATCAGCCCAGTAACCATCTTTGTGGTTATATCTAAACGCTCTATTTATAAAATTTATTTTATTTTTTTTATCAACAATAGTTTTAAACTCTTCAATACTTGGTAATCGCCAGTCATTATAACTAGCATGATTTAGATTTGCACAATATTCAGTTGCTTCTTCGTGTGTAAATCTTTCTAATAAGTTAGATTCATTATCAACCCATACAAGTCTATTTGTATCATCAATAACTACTTGTGTTGTAGCATTTCTGTAAGTTTTAGCAGAAACCAAACTTACAATTAACAGTACTAAGCTTAATATTTTCATGACTTAGTCCTTTATATTTTTTACTTGATATTTCCCTTTTTCAAGACTTCTTAAAACACTATCATCAAATAGTTCTATATCAACTTTATAACCTGTTTTGAAAATTAGTCCTGCTAATTCCCTATGTTCAGGTTGTTCTTTTTTTGAAAAGTCTGAATTTTCTTTCCACTCTTCAAACTTCTTATCATATGATTGTACAATATCTTTTTCAAATTGTGAACGTGTATAAATCAAATAAACTACCAGCGCTAAAAGTATTCCAAACGGTATCACTAAATCAAGAGCCATAATATCTTCTCACTTCTTCATCAATTGCAAAAATATCATCAAGATTATTTACTTTGATGTTATTAAATTTATTTACAGCATCTAAACTTATTTTAGATACATTTAAAAAACCTATTTCATTATTTAAAAACTTAGATACAGCAACTTCATTTGCAGCATTTAAAACTACACCTAAATCTTTATTATTTAAAATCTCATCTTTTATATCCCATATTGGATATCTACTTGATTCTATTTTTCTAAACTCTAAATTAGCAACCTCTACTAAATCAACTGGTTCTAAAACTTGTTCGTCACATTTACCTAAAATTGCATAGGCAATTGGAAGTTGCATAGAAGCATTTGCAATATGTGCAGTTGTACTTCCATCACTAAAATTTATTAAAGCATGAATAAGTGATTTTGTTTCAATTATTGCATCTAATTTATTTATATCAAACAACCAAGCTGCTTCTAAAAGCTCAAACATTTTATTAGTCATTGTCGCACTATCAATAGTGATTTTATTTCCCATTGACCAATTTGGATGATTTAGTGCTTCTTTAATTGATACATTTTTTAAATCTTCAAGGGGATAATCCCTAAAAGAACCACCACTTGCAGTTACAAGCATTGAGTCAATTTTTTTATCTTGTAATAAATACCACAAACCAAAATGCTCACTATCTATAGGACTAAGTTTACTTTGGTCTATAAATTTTCCTGCAACTACTAATGATTCTTTATTTGCTAAAGCAATTTTTTTACCACATTCTATGGCTTTTAAAGTTGGTTTTAATCCCAAAAAACCAACAAGGGCGTTTACTACAGTTTTAGATGAACTGTTTTGTATAGCTTCTAAAATAGCTTCTTCACCACTTGATACATCAGTATGATTTACATTCTTTATATCTTTGGCATTTGCGATAACTATTTTTTTTGGATTGAACTCTTTTATTTGTTCATTTAATACTTTTATATTTGAACCTGCTACTAAAACCTCAACATTTAAATTGAATTTTCTAGCAATATTTAAAGTATTTACACCAATTGAACCTGTACTTCCAAGAACTATCACATCGCTACCCTAAGTAATACTAACATCACAATAGCACCAAATAAATACCCATCAGTTCTATCTAAAATTCCACCGTGACCTGGTAAGAAACTACCACTATCTTTTACACCTGCTTCTCTTTTTAAGTAACTTTCAAAAAGGTCACCAAACACAGAAGCAAAAGCTACAATAGATGAAATAATAATTCCATATACAATACTTACACTACTAATAGCAAAAAATGAACCTAATACAGATGCAATTAAAACCCCACCAATAACACCTTCTATAGTCTTATTTGGACTTGTTTCAGAAAACTGAGTTTTACCAAATTTCTTTCCTACAAAATATGCTCCTGTATCAGCAGATGCAACAATTACAAGTAACCATAATAAACTCATAACTCCATATTCACTATATAATGACAACAAGAATAGAAAAGATGCCGTTGGATATAAAAGTGGTAAGAATAATTTTTTACTAAGAGATTTTTTGTATGCAATTTGAGAAGCTATACCAATAGCTGCAATAAATATTAAGTCTTCAGGCATAGGATAGTAAAACGCAATTAACCAAATAATTGCAGCATAAACATAAATAGCGTCTGATTTAAGACCATATAAAACTTTTGATTCAGAAATTGCTACCATTAACATTACACCAAATGCTAACCAGAATAAGAAAAATGAATCAATCAAACCTAGAAGAACAACCGCTACTAAAAGAACTAATGCTGTTTTTATACGAGTAGAACTATCTTTTATTATATTTCCCATGAAGAACCTTGCATACAAATTTTATTTATTATACACAAGGTTGGCTTTTAGAAGGTTTTAGATAATTTAGAATATGTAATTTAAAACTAATTTAAGATTTTCATCTTTATTTTTTAACTCATTATTGTTACTTTCATACTTTATATCTATTCTTATATCTTTATCTAAGTATATAGATTGGTTAATAAAATATTTTTCTCTAAATATTGAATCATTATTTTCATTAAAAATTAACTTATGACTAACATAAGATTTCATGTTGAATAATTCATATACTATAAAACCATTTTCTATTGAAATATAAGGAGAAACTTTTTTAAAATTAAGTCCTAAACCTCCATTGATTAATGAAAAAATTACAATATCATTATGTAACTGATAGCTAAACCCAGGTCCTCCAGATACGTTTAATACATTAACTTCATCCAAATTTTCATCTAAGTGTTTTTCATATGATAATCTAAACTCTTTTGAAATTGATTTTGTTATGTTATTCCATGGTAAAAGAAGTTTCATTTCATATATATTCAAACTTTTTAATTCAATATCATCTTTTAATTGTAAGTTGATTTCTCCAATTTTTAAACTATTTTCTGAAAAATACTCCCTATTGTAGTCATATATGGTATTTGATGCAGGTAAAAATGACAATTCTAATGAGTTATTTTTATCATAAGAAATTGCTACTTGAGAATCATTGATAGTATTTAGAGGATTTTTGTAATCTTTTAAGTCTAAAATATACTCTTCGTTATCATATAAATTTAATGTTTTTTGGTACTCTTCAAATTTTTCTTTAGTTAATTTATCATTTATAAATTCGTATTTTAAATACTCTTTTAGAAATTCTTTTTCAATTACATCAAGATTATTCAAATCTATTTTTTTTAGCTCTCTAAATTTAATCAAATGGTCAATTCTTTCCTGATCTATTTCATCATTTAGCATTTCCAATTTCCATTCTAAAGAAGGAATCATTTTGAAATTTTTTATTAATTTATTTTTATTTGCATTTTTAATTACATCTTTAGGAGTAACCCATAAAAGATTATCTTCTTTATAGTTATCTCGAGTAATCGAGAGAATATTATTAATCATAGTGGCACAATTGAATCCAGTAAAAAAATATTTCATGTCAATATCTTTTAATTCCCAAAAGTGATAAAGTATCAGCTTTTTTTCAAAATCTGTTAACTTAAGTCTATATTCAAATACACTTCTATTTTCATTATGTAAATATTGGAAAATCTGTTTTTTATAAGGATTTAATATAAAATATCCATCCATTCCAATTAAGGTACTTTCTAAAATTAGTAATGGTATATTTGCTGTATCTATTACTGTAAAAAAAGAAACTGCATTATTTAATTTTAAATTATTTTTCTCACCACTAAGTTTGAAGAAAACATGTCCCATCATACTAGATGGACTTGATACATTTTCAGAAGCAAAGACTAAATCTATATCTTTCACAGCAGTGGCATCTAAATAATAATCAAATTCTTCACATTTTGGTTTTTTAAAACTATTATTGGGTAAATTCTTTAAAAGCCAAGCATATCTAGCTGGATATTTACAAATAAATTTGCCTTCACTGAAGTTTTCAATAGTTAAATTAAGTTCATTTAAAGGGCTAAAATCATCATAACTTAATAAAAAGGATTTAGAGTTAATATTTGGCTTATTATTTTTATAATGTATTAAAGATTTCCAAATGTTAGTTTTTGACAATTTGTCTAAATCATCTTTATTAAATTCTGCATAGGCAAGAGAATTTATATTAAGTGTTAAAAAAAATAGCAAGATAAATATCTTGCTATTAAAATAGCTACTATTCACAATCTACTTTTACATTAGTTTGATCATATTTCCACATAGATTTTGTTGAATAATCTGTTGTAGAACCAAATGCTCCACCTGATAAAATATTTACAAAGAAAGTAGGATTAATTTCTTTTTTTAATAAAATCTGCTTATCACATTCTTTAACATTTATAACAGCATCACTATCAGATCTATTTAATGAAATAATACCTGGTGCACTATATTGTACTCCATTAATTGATACATTTTGAGTTTTTTTAGACTCTAAATTTATAGTCTGTGTTTTACCATCAAGTATTGTTGCACAACCCGTAAATAATACTGCTGTTGCAATAACTGAACTTAAGATAAGTGTTTTCTTCATTTTTTCTCCTTGAATTATTAAGCCAAAATTCTAACAAAAAAATGTGTTAAAAGTGTATCAATTCAAAAACATCTCTTTTGTATATACGATATATGTTTCTTTTTTATTACTTTTTATTAGTTGCGATTTTTTAATAAGTTGATTTCTTACTTTCTCTATATTTACTGAATTTTGCCATTTACATTCAATATAAGCTATATTTTCATCATCAAAAGCCACTAAATCTATTTCTTCTTTATTATTCCACCATCTTCCAATTTTTGTAGGTATGAAATTTAGATATTTTTCTGGGTTTAACAACAATTCTTCATAAACATAATCTTCAAATGCAAAAGAAACAAATCTATCATTAAAGTTTTTTTCTATTTCATCTAAAACCACTTTAACTTGATTTATTTCAAGATAATTATAGTTCTTATACACATAATAAAACCAAAAGTTCAAAAATTTGTCTTTGATTCTATATCTTCCTAACTTACTTTTTAAAGGATTAGTTTCTGTTACAGGTATCTCTTTTGTAATTACATCAAGTTCTATAAGTCTTGATATATATTTTGGTAAATGGGATGAATGTAAACCTAAATTAGAAGCTATATCTCCAATTTTTGTATTTCCTTTTGATATTGAATACAAAATTGAAGAGGAAGTACCAATATCACTTATTTCATTTTTAAGAATACGAATACCATAATCAAAAAAGTAT
>CAKZOX010000015.1 GCA_937138295.1 uncultured Campylobacteraceae bacterium | reverse complement strand
GCAGCTTTATTTGTAAAAGTTAAAGTTAGAATTTCATTTGGTTTTGCGCCCTTTAAAAGTAAAGAAACATATCTTACTGTTAAAGCAAAGGTTTTACCTGTTCCTGCACTGGCTTTTAATGCTAAATATTTTTTCATAAAAGTATGATACACAAGTTCAAGTTTAAGTTAGATAATTTTAGATATAATAGCCACTTTTAATGAAAAATAGGATTGTATATGCAAAAAAAACACCATAAAGTTCAAACCCTCCTTGATGCTATTCCATACATCAAAAAATTCTATGGAAAGACTATTGTAATTAAATATGGAGGTTCTGCTCAAACATCTCCTGAATTACAAGAAAAATTCGCTGAAGATATAGTATTGCTATCATTAGTTGGTATTAAACCAATAATTGTTCATGGTGGTGGTGCTAGAATTACTGAGTTATTAACAAAATTAGAGATTAAATCAGAATTCGTTGATGGTCATAGAGTTACTTGTAAAGATAGTATGAGAGTTGTTGAGATGGTATTAAGTGGTGAGATTAATAAAAATATCACTTCACTATTAAATCATCATGGTGCAAAAGCAATTGGTATATCAGGAAAAGATTCATCAATAATAAATGCTCTTCCTAAAGAAGATGGAAAATTTGGTTACACAGGTGTGATTACTAAAGTAAATGGAGACATGATTTTAAATTTAATCAAAGAAGGATTTATTCCTGTTATAGCTCCAATTGCTGATAGTGCTGAACCAAATCATCCAGGATTTAATATCAATGCTGATGTTGCAGCTTCAAAAGTTGCTCAAGCAGTTGGTGCACAAAAAGTTTTATTCTTAACTGACACAGTTGGTGTTTTAGGAAAAGATGGTGCTCTTTTAAATTCACTTGATAAAAAAGATGTAGAAGATTACAAAGAGGATGGAACAATTGCAGGTGGAATGATTCCAAAAGTTGATTCATGTATTGATGCAATATATAATGGAGTAAATAAAGCTCACATTATAGATGGTAGAGTTGAACACTCTATATTACTTGAATTATTCACTAGTGATGGAATTGGAACACAATTTGTAAGAAAAGACAATCCAAACAACGGTATAGACTTAGAAAAATTAATAAACGAATAGGAACTAACTTAAAATGAATTTTACAGAAACAAGAGGAAACGATGGGCAAATGCCTAAAGAAGTTACTTTTAGTGAAGCAATATTAAATCCTAGTGCTTCATTTGGTGGATTATATGTACCTAAAGAACTTCCAAAACTAGAAGAAAATTTTTTACAAAATCACTTAAATAGTTCATATAAAGAATTAGCTTATGATATTTTAAAAGCTTTTGAAATTGATATTGATGAAGATGAAATAAAAAAAGCTTTAGACTTATATGATAACTTTGACGATCCATCTGATCCTTGTCCAGTTGTTAAAGTTAAAGATGATCTTTTTGTACATGAACAATACCACGGTCCAACAAGAGCTTTTAAAGATATGGCACTGCAACCATTTGGTTCAATTTTAAGTTCAATAGCTAAAAAAAGAGATGAAAAATACTTAATCTTAGCTGCAACTTCAGGTGACACAGGACCAGCAGCACTTAATACTTTTAAAAACAAAGAAAATATTCAAGTTGCTTGTATGTATCCAGATGGTGGAACTAGTGATGTTCAAAGACTTCAAATGGTATGTGAAGATGGAGAAAACCTAAAAGTTATTGGAATTAAAGGTAACTTTGATGATGCTCAAAGTGCTTTAAAAAGATTATTAGCTTCTGATACATTTAAAGAAGAATTAAAAAATGATGGAATTAAACTAAGTGCAGCAAACTCTGTTAATTTCGGAAGAATTATATTTCAAATCATCTATCACTTCTGGTCATATATACAACTTTTAAAACAAGAAGAAATTACATTTGGAGAGAAAATATACTTAGTAGTTCCAAGTGGTAACTTTGGAAATGTTTTAGGTGGATTTTATGCTCTTAAAATGGGAGTACCTATTGAAAAACTGCTTGTTGCATCAAATGAAAACAACATTTTAACAGAATGGATTAACACAGGTATTTATGATATTAGAGGAAAAGATTTAAAACTTACTAAATCACCTGCAATGGATATCTTAAAATCTTCAAATATTGAAAGAGTAATTTATTCTTTATATGGAGCACAAAGAACAAAAGAGTTTATGGATAACTTAAACGAAAATAATGTCTTTGAAATGACTGAAGAAGAAACAGCTCAATTAAAAGAATATTTTTCAGCGGTTAACTCAGATGATAACTACGGTAAAGTTACTATAAAATCATTTATGGATAACGATTATCTAATGGATCCACACACTGCAACTTGTATTAAAGCATATGAAGAATTAAAAGAAAAAGATCTAAAAACTGTGATTTATTCTACAGCTGAATGGACAAAATTTTCACCAACTGTATTAAATGCTATAAAAAATGATAACAATTTCTTATCTGATAAGGAAGCACTACAGATTATAAGTGAAAATTATAATCAATCTTTACCATCTACAATCGAAAAACTATTTAGTTTACCTGTTATTCACGACTCAATTATTGATAAAAAAGATATCGAAAAAGAGATCACTAAATTTATTAGAGAAATATAAGTTTCTCTAATAATACTAAAATATCTATAACTTAATTCTATAAAACTGTGTAGATTATTCACATACTTTGCTATTTTATTGCTATCTATTAATAAAACATTAACCAATTAAGATAAATGTACTATAATCAATAGATTAAACTACAAAAAAGGAAGCCGAATGTCTAATGAAACTAATAGACGTGATTTTCTAGGATACACATTTGCTGCAGTTGCTGCTGTTGGTGGTGCTGCATCTTTAGTTGGTATGAAGAAAGTTTGGGATCCGTTACCTAGCGTTTTAGCTGGTGGGTTTACTAAATTTGATTTAAGTACTTTAAAAGCAGGAAACCCTGAAGTTATTACTTGGAGAGGTAAACCAATCTTTGTTTTAAAGAAAACTACAGATATGGAACCTAGTGAGAGAGACTTAGTAATAGGTGAAGATAGATATACAGTTGTTATTGGATTATGTACACACTTAGGTTGTATTCCAGCATGGAAAAAAACTATGTGGAAATGTGCATGTCATGGTGGAGAATTTAATGCTAGTGCAAAACAAACATTTGGACCACCTCCAAGACCGTTAGACTTAGCTCCATTTAGCGTAAATGGTACAATGATTACTTTAGGTGAAGATGGTCCTGAGTATCAAAAAATGCTAAATGCAGTGATATAAGGAGTTTTTGAATGGCAAATTTTGAAAAAGCAAACTCTGTAGGTGAGTGGTTAGACCAAAGGTTAAATACTACTGGACTAAAAAAAGTACTTATGACTGAGTACTGGGTTCCAAAAGATATTAACTTCTTATGGGCAATGGGTGTACTACTTGCTACAACATTTACAATCTTAATTATTTCTGGTTTATTCTTAATGATGTACTACAAACCAGATGTAAACTTAGCGTTTGACTCTGTTAACTATACAATTATGCAAGAAGTTGCATTTGGTTGGTTGTTTAGACATATGCACGGTGTAGCAGCTTCTGTTATCTTCTTGATTATTTATATTCACATGTTTACAGGTATCTACTATGGTTCTTATAAGCAAGGTAGAGAAATGATCTGGATTTCAGGTATGTTATTATTCGTTACATTCTCAGCTGGTGGATTCTCAGGATATATGCTTCCATGGGGACAAATGTCATACTGGGCTGCAATGGTTATTACAAACTTATTTGGTGGAGTGCCAATTATTGGTGATCAATTAGTTATTTGGATTAGAGGTGACTTTAATGTTGCTGATGCTACTTTAACTAGATTCTTTATGTTACACGTATTCTTATTACCAATTGCTATTATGGGTATTATTGGATTACACTTCTATACATTAAGAATTCCACACGTAAATAATCAAACTTCTGAAGATATTGATTTTGATGCAGAAGCTGAAAAATATTTATCAGGAAATAAAAAAGAATCTAAAGTTATTCCTTTCTGGCCAATCTTTATTTCTAAAGACTTTGCTGTATTAGGTATTTTCTTATTATTCTATTTCTACTTAGTATTCTTCCATTATAACTTTGCTATGGATCCAGTTAACTTTGATCCTGCAGACCCAATGGTTACACCTCCACATATTTACCCTGAGTGGTATTTCTTATGGTCATATGAGGTATTAAGAGGATTCTTCTTTGATATTGGACCTATGAAAGCATTTGATATCGGTCTAATTGCTTTTGCTTTTGCTAATGCAATTTTCTTTGTATTACCATGGTTAGATAGAGATCCAAAAATTTTACCAGCACATAAAAGACCTAAATTCTTTATTTGGTTCTGGATATTAATGGCTGACTTAATTGTATTAACTGTATATGGAAAATTACCTCCAACAGGAATTAATGCATGGATTGGATTTGCATCATCTATGGTGTTTATCTTATTATTTGTTGCATTACCATTTATTTCAAGATCAGACGCTAAAAAAAGAGGAGATGCATAATGAGAGAATTAAAAATTTTAGCAGTAGTAGTTGCATTAACGCTAATTACATACTGGGGAGTTGAGCCATTTGCTCACTCTCAAATGCATCCTAAAGTAGCTCCAGCTGATTTTGAATTCAAAGATTTAGCTGACAAAACAGCAGCAGTTGAAGCATTAACAGGTGATGCTAATAACGGTCAAGTTTTAGTTACAGCAAACTGTACAGCTTGTCACTCTATTAAGTCTCAAGGTTTCCCTCAATTAATGGATAACGCGAGTAGTGCAGCTGCATATGGTGTAGTTCCACCGGATTTAGGAACTGCAGGAAAAATTTATAATGAAAGATATTTAGCTGCATTTATTCAAAATCCAGCAGAAGCATCTTTAACTTCACACAAATTTGTTGATGGTAAAGTTCACCCTATGCCTTCATACAACTGGATGCAACCACAAGAAATTGCAGATATGATTGCATATTTAAAATCAATTGCGCCAGAAGAAATGTCAAATAAAGAAGTATTTGCTGATTCTTGTCAAAGATGTCACGGTATTAAATATGCTGATATGTTAAATGGAACTATGGCTTCATACACACCAGCTGAAGACATCAAAAAATATATGGGTAAAAATGCACCTGACTTATCTCAAATGATTAGATCAAAAGGTGAGCATTACTTAGAAACATTTATTAATAATCCACAAAAACACTTAGAAGGTACAGCTATGCCTAGAGTTGGATTAAATGAAGAATCTCAACAACAAGTTGTAACTTATTTACAAGAAGTTGGGGATTCTAAAAAACAAGAAAGAGAAGAACTAGGACCAAAATTCTTAATCTACTTAGTAGTATTTGCTATCTTTGCTTGGTTATGGAAACTTAAACAATGGAGAGAAGTTCACTAAGAACTTCTTTTCAGAACAAAGGAAACAAAATGAAATTATTAAAAGCTTTATTATTAAGTTCAGCATTATTTGTATCTGTAAATGCAAGTGATGTTATGCAAAAATCTATGGCTGTAATGTTTGAAGGAATGAATGAAATTCAAGCTGGATTCTTAAATAATCAATTAGATATGATTGAATCTGGTATTAAAAAAGTTGAAGAAGGTAATAACTTATTCAGCGATAAAGATACAATTGTAAAATATTTACCTGAAAACAAAAAACACTTATCAAATGTTGCTATTAATGCTTCACAAAGATTATCAGTTGATATAGCTGATTTAAAAAATAACTTAGAGCAAAAAGCATACATTAACGCTGCAAATTCATATTCAGATATGATTAATGCATGTGCTAAGTGTCACTCTACTGTAAGAAGCTGGTAATAAACCTCTTCTTATATTAATATTTTTGAAACAGCACTTATAGCTGCTGTTTCAGATTTTAAAATCAAATTACTTTTAAAACCTACTTTTTTAGAATCATCAATTATATTTCTTTCACTATTTGAAAAACCACCCTCACATCCTAAAACTAAATTAGTTATAGAATCTTTCTTATCATCTAAACTATTTTTACTAAAATCTAAAAAATAAGTATTATCAGGGTTTTCATTTAAATATTGTTCTAAAGTATCATCATAAATTTCTAATTTAATTATAGAACTTCTTCCACATTGACTTGAAGAATTTATAAGTATTTTATTTAGCTTTTCAATATTTAATTTAAAATTTTTTTGAGAATATTCACAATAAATAAAAGTAATTTTTTCTAAACCTAATTCATTTAAAGATGCAATTGATTTTTCAACAGTTTTAGGATCAACAACACACCAAACTAAGTTTAATGATTTGTTGTTCTTAACTATTTTTTCTTCTTTACTTATAAGTTTACAAGATGCACTTTTTTTTGATATATCAAATATTTCATACTCATATAAAAAATCATCTTGTAGATTTCTAAAATAGACTTTGTCTGTTAATTTATGACGTCTTGCTTTTATAATATATTTATAATTATCATCATGTAATTCTAAAATTTCATTTGAAGCATTTTGATCATAAACAAATTGCATTAAAATACCTTTGAGATGATATAAACAGCAACTAAAACAGAAATCTCAATTGTGTAGATTTTTTTAGCATACTTATAAAACTCTTCTTGTAACTCAATATCACCAACTTTAATAACTCTCATTTTTTTATATCTTTTAATCTCAATAACCAATAGAAAAATTGAAGCTGGAATCATTAAAGCAACAGTTAATGAAAAATATTGAGCATAAAAGGCAACAATAGTTCCTGTGTAGATTACAATAGCATTTGTTAAATGGTATAAAGGAGTCATAAATTTAAGTCTCATAGCTAACTTTACAAAATTCTTTTGAGTTGTTACTGAATACAAATTAAATAGCATCACCCCTAGAAAAAAATATATTACGTATACATGTGTATCAATTGCGCTTTGCATCAGTTCCATAATGTTTATCTCACTTTTATAAATTTTTGATATTATATCTAACTTCACATAGTTTTTATTTAATTAAAGGAATGCAATGCCACTGAGTTTAAATGATGTTACTAATATCATTGAAAATTTGCAAATTAACTACAAATACGAGATGTTAAATATTGAATTAGCTTTAAATAAAATATCTGCAACAGATATTTATGCAAAATATAGCCTGCCAAATTTTAATAACTCTGCCATGGATGGTTATGGTATTAATACAAAAGATTTAAATGAAACAAATGAATTTGAAATAAATCATAAAATTTTTGCTGGGGATAATGAATGCTTAAACGTACCTAGTAAAAAATGTTGTGCCATTATGACAGGAGCAAAAGTTCCTTCAAATGTTGATGCTATAATTCCAAAAGAGAATGTCTCTTTAAATAATAATAAAATATCTCTAAATAGCAATATTAAAAAAAATCAACATATTAGATTTATTGGTGAAGATATAAAAAAAGATGAAATTTTAATTAAAAAAAATGAACTAATTGATCCAAATAAAATCACCCTACTAGCTTCTCAAGGTATATGTCAAATAAAAGTTTATAAAACACCTAAAATTAGTATTTTTTCAAGTGGTAATGAATTAAAATCATATTATGAAAAAATAGAAAATTCTCAAATATATAATTCAAATACTCCAACACTTATAGCTAAGGTAAGAAAACTTGGTTGTGATGTTGAATTTTTAGGTCAAGCTTATGATAGTGTTGAATCTTTAAAAGAATTAATAAAAAACTCTTTAAATAGTGATTTACTAATTACATCAGGTGGAGTTTCAGTTGGTGATGCTGATTTTACAAAACAATCTTTAGATGAGTTGGGTTTTAAAAC
The DNA here is from genome assembly GCA_937138295.1 of uncultured Campylobacteraceae bacterium. Taxonomy (GTDB): domain Bacteria; phylum Campylobacterota; class Campylobacteria; order Campylobacterales; family Arcobacteraceae; genus JALRJW01. Next base: position 12,605 of record CAKZOX010000015.1, on the reverse strand, counting down.
TTTGTTTCAAGGAGTTGAAATCAAACCAGGAAAACCTACACTTTTTGGAAAAATCAACAACACATATATTTTAAATTTACCCGGCAATCCCATGGCATCTTCAATAATGTTCGATTTAATTGGTAAACTTCTAATTTCAAAATTAAAAGGTCAAAAAAATATTTATCACAATTTTATATTAGCTAAGTTAAAAAATGAATTTATTACAAAACCTGGTAAAACTACACTTCTACCTGGTTTTTTTGATGGTGAATATTTCACTATTTCACATAAAAGAAGTCCAGGAATGGTTTCTGTTTTAAGCAATTGTAATGGGTTTATTATATTAGATAAAAACTGTTCAGTTTTAAAAGAAAATTCAATCATAAAATTTATCCCTACTTCTTGGGATTTTTCTACAGATATTAAAAAGGATTTATTAAACTATGAGTAATTCACATAATAAAAAAGCAATTTGTATTTTAAGTGGTGGAATGGATTCCACTCTAGCTTCATATATGGCAAAAAATGATGGCTATGATATTATTGCAGTACATTTTAACTATGGACAAAGAACTGAAAAAAAAGAATTAGAAAGTTTTAGAAGTATTTGTTCTGATTTACAAATAAAAGAAAAATATGAAATAGATATTCCATTTTTCACTCAAATAGGGGCAAGTGCTTTAACAGACAATACTATAGATGTACCAACAGATGGTGTAAAACCTGGAGTTCCTATTACTTATGTTCCATTTCGAAATGGTATTTTTTTATCAATTACTGCTGCAATTGCTGAAAAAGAAGAAGCAAGTGCTATGTATATTGGAGTTGTTCAAGAAGATAGTTCTGGTTATCCTGATTGCACAGACAGTTTTATTTCTGATATGAAAAAAGCTATTAATCAAGGTACGAAGGAATCTACTAATATAGATATTATAACTCCTTTAGTTCATCTTTCAAAAGCACAAATTGTAACAAAAGCATTAGAATTAAATGTTCCTTTAGAACATACTTGGTCTTGCTACAAAGAAGAAGATAAAGCATGTGGTGTATGTGACTCATGTAGACTTAGATTAAATGGATTTAAATTAGCAAATGCTACAGATCCAATAGCATATAAGGATAATTAATGCACTGGAAAATATCAAAAGAGTTTGATTTTTGTTATGGCCATAGAGTTTGGTCACAAACATTAAATAAAGAGTTTTCATTAGATGGATGTTTAAAGTGCAGACACTTACATGGACATCAAGGAAAAGTAATAGTTTATTTACAAAGTGAAAAATTAAATGATGGAATGGTTACAGATTTTAAACATCTAAATTGGTTCAAACAGTTTTTAGATGATGTTTTAGACCATAAATTTATTTTAGATATGAATGATCCATTGTTTGAAACTTTACTTCCACATTATAAAAACAAAAATGACTTCATAAAATTTGATGAAGGTTATTATTTGCCTGATTTAACAAAAATAAAAGATGAACCACATCATTTAACTGAAATGTATGAAGGTTATGTATTAGTTGATTTTGTACCAACAAGTGAAAATATTTCAGCGTGGCTATTACAAATAGTTGCAAAGAAAATGAAAAAATTAAATGTAGAAGTATCACATTTAGAGTTTTTAGAAACACCAAAAAGTAAGAGTACTTTTTATGCTTGAAATAAATGAAATATTCGGACCTACAATTCAAGGTGAAGGAAAATATGTAGGTAGACCTTCTATCTTTATAAGATTTGGTAAATGTAACTTTAAATGTGAAGGTTTTAATGTTGAATATGAAACTCCAAGTGGAATAAAAAAATGTGCATGTGATTCATATTTTGCAGTTGATAAAGAGTTTAGTGATACATGGACTAAACATAAATCTTATGATGGAATTGTAAATGAAGTTGATAAATTAATCTCAAACTATAATTATGATTATAAAATTGATATAGTTATAACAGGTGGTGAACCTCTATTATATTGGAATAAAGAAGAATTCCAAAAACTTATTAAACATTACATTGATAATAGCCATAAAGTTACTATTGAAACAAACGCCTCTTTAAATTTAAATATAGAACATGAATATCAAAAACAAATAGTATTTTCAATGAGTGTAAAACTAAGCAATTCCCTTGAACCACTTAAAAAAAGAATAAATTATGAAACACTTAATAAAATATTATTAAATACAAAAGAGTCTTATTTAAAATTTGTTATAGGTAAAGATTTTATGACAAAAGCAAATGTAGAAATAAAAGAAATTCTAAAAAATATCCCAAAATGTGATGTTTACTTAATGCCAATGGGAGATACAGCAGAAGCTATAAATAATAATAGTGAAGATGTAATTAATATGGCAATTAAAAATGGCTTTCTTTACTGTGACAGACTACATATTAGGGTTTGGGACAACAAAAGGGGTGTTTAATAAACTACTGATATAATACATATTTACAATATATAAAAGGATTCAGATGGTTTTTTCAGGAAAAAACGTTTTAGTAACGGGTGCTAGTAGAGGTATTGGAGCACAAATTGCTAAGACATTAGCAGGACATGGTTTAAAAGTTTGGATTAACTACAGAAGTGGTGCCCAAGCCGCTGAAGTGATTAAAAACGAAATAGAAGCCGATGGTGGAACTGCTGCTATCATTAAAGCAGATGTAACTAAAGAAGAAGAATTCACAGCTGCGATTAAAACAATTATAGATGCAGATGGTCAATTAGCTTATTTAGTTAATAATGCCGGTATTACAAAAGATAAATTAGCACTTAGAATGAGTGTTCAAGACTTTAATGATGTAATTGATGCAAACTTAGTATCTGCATTTATTGGATGTAAAGAAGCTTTAAAAGCTATGGGTAAAAAAAGATTTGGTTCTGTTGTTAACATCTCTTCTATTGTTGGTGAAATGGGAAATCCTGGTCAAACTAATTATTCTGCTTCAAAAGGTGGCTTAAATGCAATGACTAAATCATTTGCAAAAGAAGCAGCTGCTAGAGGTATAAGATATAATGCTGTAACTCCTGGTTTTATTCAAACAGATATGACTCATGAATTAAAAGAAGAAGTAAAAGCTGAATATGAAAAGAATATTCCATTATCAAGATTTGGTCAACCAAGTGAGATAGCGGACGCTGTAGCATTTTTATTAAGTGACCATTCATCTTATATTACAGGTGAAATCTTAAAAGTAAATGGTGGGCTATACGTTTAACTAACCTTAGTTAAACCTAAAATTGAGTCATTTAAAAGAGTTTTTTAAATCTTTTAAGCTATAATGACACGATAAATTTTAAAAAGGAAAAAAAATGGCATTATTAGAAGATGTAAAAGAAGTTGTAGTTGAGCAATTAGATTGTGACGCGGCAGAAGTTAAAGAGGATTCTAAATTTATTGAAGATTTAGGTGCAGATTCTCTAGACGTAGTAGAATTAGTAATGGCTTTAGAAGAGAAATTTGATATCGAAATTCCTGACGAAGACGCTGAGAAAATTTTAACAGTTGCTGACGCAATTAAATACATCGAAGATAACGCAAACGCGTAATTTTTCTTAAATAACTAAAAGTCTATGACTTTTAGTTATTTTTATTTTAAACTATTAAGTTTTATTTTAAAATTTAATAGTTTAAATTACAAAACTAACCTAGAATACGGAGCATATTTATATGAGAAGAGTTGTTATAACTGGACTTGGTACTATTAATTCTACTGGAAACAGTGTTGAAGAATCTTTTAAAGCTGTAGTTGATGGAATATCTGGAATAGACAGAATTACTCAATTTGATGTTGAAAACTTCCCTGTTCAAATTGCTGGTGAAGTAAAAAACTTTGATCCAACAGAAGTTATGGATAAAAAAGAAGTTAAAAAAGCTGATAGATTTATTCAGTTAGGAATTAAAGCTGCTTTAGAAGCAATGATTGATTCAGGTTATGTAAATGCTGAAAATAAAAAAGTTGATGATTCAATTTCAGAAAGATTTGGAATTATCTCAGCTTCAGGTATTGGTGGATTAGGAACTATCCAAAAAAATTCTATTGCTTGTGAGACAAAAGGACCTAGAAGAATTTCTCCTTTCTTTATACCATCTGCATTAGTAAATATGTTAAGTGGTTTTATTTCAATAGAACACAATTTAAAAGGACCTAGTTTATCAACTGTTACAGCTTGTGCTGCTTCAACACATGCTTTAGCTGATGCTGCAAAAACTATTCTTTTAGGTGGTGCTGATAGAATTTTAGTAGTTGGTGCTGAGTCTGCTGTTTGTGAAGCAGGTGTTGGTGGATTCGCTGCTATGAAAGCTTTAAGTGCAAGAAATGATGATCCTAAAAAAGCTTCAAGACCGTTTGACTCAGATAGAGATGGATTTGTAATGGGTGAAGGTTCAGGTGCTTTAGTATTAGAAGATTTAGAATCTGCAAAAGCTAGAGGTGCAAAAATCTATGCTGAAGTAATTGGATTTGGTGAATCAGGAGATGCTAATCACATTACTGCTCCAGTTGTGGATGGTCCTTTAAGAGCTATGAAAGCAGCTATATCTATGGCTGAAACACTAACTGGTAAAACTCCAAAAATTGATTATATTAATGCACATGGTACATCAACTCCTGTTGGTGACAAAAATGAAACGGCTGCTGTTAAAGAGTTATTTGGTGGAAAAGAAAACTGTCCTCCTGTATCTTCAACAAAAGGTCAACATGGTCACTGTTTAGGTGCTGCTGGTGCAATTGAAGCTATTATGACAATTAAAGCATTAAATGAAGGTATCTTACCTCCAACAATTAATGTAGAAAATCAAGATCCAGATTGTGATTTAGATATTGTTGCAAATGTTGCTAGAAAAGCTGAATTAAATACTGTAATGAGTAATAACTTTGGTTTTGGTGGAACTAACGGTTGTGTTATTTTCACAAAATATCAAGACTAATTAATTTCTATTTTCTAATCAAAAAAAGAGCTAGTTTTTCTAGCTCTTTTTTTTTAAATTTAAGGGGCAAATTTGGCTACATACTTACCATTTGAAGAAAAAATTCAAAAAATCGAAGAAGATATTATAATTGCTAAAACTAAAGCTGATGAACATGCAGTTGAAATTTTAGAGAAAAAGCTATCAAAAGAAGTAGAAAAAACATATAAGAATTTAAGTGATTATCAAAAACTTCAATTAGCTAGACACCCAGACAGACCTTATGCAATGGACTACATCAAAGGTTTACTAACAGATGCTTATGAAATACATGGTGATAGACATTATGTTGATGATAATGCAATTGTTTGTTACTTAGGTTATATTGGTGAACAAAAAGTAATGGTTATTGGGGAACAAAAAGGAAGAGGTACTAAAGAAAAACTACATAGAAACTTTGGTATGCCAAGCCCTGAAGGCTATAGAAAAGCACTAAGAGCTGCTAAAATGGCTGATAAATTTGGTATTCCGATTTTAATGTTAGTGGACACTCCGGGTGCATATCCTGGAATTGGAGCTGAAGAAAGAAATCAATCAGAAGCTATTGCTAAAAACCTTTATGAATTTGCTGATTTAACTACACCAACTGTATCTGTTGTAATAGGTGAAGGTGGTTCAGGTGGTGCATTAGCAATTTCTGTAGCTGATAAATTAGCAATGATGAGATACTCTGTATATGCAGTAATTTCACCAGAAGGTTGTAGTGCTATTTTATGGAATGATCCATCAAAAGTAGAAACAGCAGCAAATGCTTTAAAAATCACAGCAGATAATTTAAAAGATTTAAAACTAGTTGATGATGTAATAAATGAACCATTAATTGGTGCACACAGAGAAAAAGAAGAAGCAATAAAAGCTTTAGGTGAATATTTTATATCTTCACTTACAGAACTAAAAGCAATGACTTCTGCACAAAGACATCAAGCTAAATATGAAAAACTTATGGCTCTAGGGTCATATGACGAAAAATAAAAATTTAAATTTTAACTAGTAAGAAACTTATCTTACTAGTCTTCCAACAGGTTCTCCACCTATCATATGAAAATGTAAATGATGAACTTCTTGTCCTCCATCATCCCCAATATTTGTAATTAATCTATATCCACTTTTATCAATACCTAACTCTACAGCACATTTTTGAGAGAATGATGTTAAATCTCCCATAATACTTGATGGTGTTTCTTGAAAAGATTCATAATGTTCTTTTGGGATTATTAGAACATGAATTTTTCTAGTTGGATTTATATCATGAAAACATAAAAAGTTTTCATCTTCTAATACAGATTTATTTGGTATTTTACCCTCTACAATTTGACAAAAAATACACATAAAAATTCCTTAATTTTGAGTTTAAAAAATTATAACCAAACTCTAATAAATATTAAAGTATAATCCGTGAATTTACTAGTATTTAACAGGAGAAAAGTTAGTGTTAGACGAAATTTTAAATAAGATTCAAGAGTGTAATAACCTTGATCAATTAGAAACAATCAGAGTTGAAACTTTAGGTAAAAAAGGAAGTTTAACTCAAGAGTTTGCAAAGATGAAGACAATACCTGGTCCAGAGAAAAAAGCCTTTGCAGAAAATTTAAATAAACAAAAAGCAGCAGTTACTGAAGCTTTAGACGAAAAAAAAGTTGTATTAGAAAAAGAAGCACTTGAAATAAAACTTCAAAGTGAAAAAATTGATGTTACAAGATTCAACAATGAATTAAGTTGTGGTGCAACACACCCTGTAGTTGAAACTATGAATAGAATTATTACATACTTTCAAAACTTAAACTTTGCAGTTGAAGAGGGTCCATTAGTTGAAGATGACTTCCATAATTTTGAAGCTTTAAATTTACCGAAGTATCACCCTGCAAGAGATATGCAAGATACTTTTTACAATAAAGACTATACGCTTTTAAGAACACACACTTCTCCTGTTCAAATTAGAACAATGTTAAGCCAATCTACACCAATTAGAATGATTGCTCCAGGAACAGTTTTTAGAAGAGACTTTGATATTACTCATACTCCAATGTTCCACCAAATTGAAGCACTTGTAGTTGAAGATGGTGATCATATTTCATTTGCAAATTTAAAGCATGTATTAGTTGAGTTTTTACATCATATGTTTGGTGATGTTGATGTTAGATTTAGACCATCATTTTTCCCTTTCACAGAACCTTCTGCTGAAGTTGATATATCATGTGTATTCTGTAAAGGTGATGGATGTAGAGTATGTTCACATACAGGATGGCTTGAGGTATTAGGTTGTGGAATTGTAGATCAAAATGTATTTAAAGCAGTTGGATATGAAGGAAAATCTGGTTATGCATTTGGTTTAGGAGTTGAAAGATTTGCTATGCTAATTCATAGCATTGGAGATTTAAGATCTCTATTTGAAAGTGATACAAGGTTAATAGGACAGTTTAAATGATAATTACAAGAAAATGGTTACAAGAATTTATTGATATTTCAAAAATTTCTACAGAGGATATTTGTAAGACATTAAACTCAATTGGTTTAGAAGTTGATAGTGTAGAAAATGTATTAATTCCAAATGATGTTGTAGTTGGAAAAGTTACTTCAAAAGAAAAACACCCAGACGCTGATAAATTAAATATTTGTCAAGTTGATTTAGGTTCTGAACAAGTTCAAATTGTATGTGGAGCTAAAAATGTTGATGCAGGTCAATTTGTTCCTGTTGCAAAAGTTGGATGTGTTTTAGGTGATGATTTTACTATAAAAAAAGCAAAACTTAGAGGTGTAGACTCACACGGTATGATTTGTTCTTCTACTGAAATTGGTTTACCAAAATTAAATGACGGTATTTTAGTTTTAGATGATTCAATCGGTGAATTAGTACTTGGAAAAGATTTAAATGAATATTCTTCTTTAAATGATGATATTATTGAAATTGAATTAACTGCAAATAGAGGTGACTGTTTAAGTATCCATGGTGTTGCAAGAGAAATTGGTGCATATTATGGAATTTCATGTATTGATAATGATAAAAATGAAAACTCTAATGAAATAGGTATTGGTCAAGTATTTCAATTAAACTATGAAGGTACTATAGATTCAGATTTAGTTTATAAAGCTTATGATTTAAGTGATTTTACTTTACCTGTTATTACAAAATTAAGAGTTGGAATTATTGATAAATATGATGAAATCAATGACACTAAAAACTTATTAAACTATGTAACACACTCAACAGGTGTGATTTTAAATGCCTATAGTAAAGAAAATATACTTATTGATGATAAAGCAAATCTTACAATTTCAAAAGATGAAAATGGCTTTGATATAGTTAAAAATGGTGATAATGTAATGTCAACAATTGGTGTTGATTTAAATAATACTAAACCACATGATGAAAAATATATCATTGAAGCTTCATATATTAACCCAGATTTATTATCAAGAAAAGTTTTTGAAACAAAAATTGATACAGGTGATGTTTATTATAGATCTTCAAGGGGAAGTGAACCTGATTTAGATTTTGGATTAGAATATTTAACTAATTTTATTTCAAAAAATAATGGTTTTGTTTACAATAGTTTTAAATCTAATATTGAAGAAAAACCTCAAAATATTATTGATGTTAATATTGAAAAAGTAAATTTAATAATTGGACAAACAGTTACAAAAGCAGAAATTGACAATATCTTAACTTCTTTAGGGTTTGATGTAAAAGATAATAATGATGAAGTACTAGCAGTTACAGTTCCTAGATATAGACATGATATTGTTAATATAGCTGATATAACTGAAGAAATCGTAAGAATGATTGGTATTGATAATATTGAACCAAAACCATTAAAAATTGATGAAGTTAATAGAAACAATAAAACATCAGCCGATTTAGTCAAGAAAAATAAACTTAGATATAAAGCTATTGAAAATGGTTTCTATGAAACTTTAACATATGTTTTTGCTTCAAAAGAATCTTTAGAGAAATATGGATTTAAAACAGTAAAAGAAGAACTTGATATTTTAAATCCAATAGTAAAAGAATTAAATACATTTAGACCAACAATCCTTTTAAATCTTTTAGAAGCTTGTTCTCATAACTTTAAAAATGGTATTAAATCAAATTCATTTTTTGAGATAGGTACAATTTTTGATGAAGAAAGACAAGAAAGCAAGAAAATCAGTTTTATTCAAACAGGTAGTATAGCTCAAGAAGATATTTCAAATAGTGGTAAACCTGCTAATGTTGATTTTTTCTCTTTTGCAAAAAAAATCTTAAACACTGTTGGACAATTTGACTTAGAAGCTATGAAATCTATTGAAAATGATTTTATTCACCCATACCAAAATGCTGATGTAATAATTAATGGCAAGGTTGTTGGATTTATTTCTAAACTACACCCAAGTGTAAGTGAAGATTATGATTTAAGTGATACATTTATTGCAGAAATTGATTTTGATGCCATATCAAATGAATTAATAAAAACAGAAAAATATTCAAAATTTCAAGCATCTAAAAAAGACTTAAGTATTTTAGTTAATAAAGACATGCAATATAAAGATATTAAAAATGCTATTAAATCATTAAATAATGAAAATATTAAGCAATTTAATTTAATTGATGTTTATAGTGATGAGAACTTAGGTGAAAATGAAAGTATTACAATTAGATTTGTACTTCAAAATGATAATAAAACATTAGAAGAAAAAGATATTACTTCAACTATGGATTCTATTTTAGAAGTATTAAGTGAAAAATTAAATATTCAAATAAGATAGGTAAAAAATGGAAAGCAATATTAAAAGTTTTGAAATAAAAAAACTAACTAAACCCTTTAATATAGAAATAGATTCTATAGCTAGTGATAAATCTATTTCTCACAGATGTGCTATGTTTTCAATTTTTTCAAATGAAACATCTTATATAAAAAACTATTTAACAGCAGAAGATACTTTAAACACTTTAAGTATTGTAGAACAACTAGGTGCTAAAGTAAAAAGAGATGGAAGTAGTGTTGAGATTACTCCAACTCAAACTTTAACTGAACCTAGTAATGTTTTAGATTGCGGAAACTCAGGAACTGCAATGAGACTATTTTGTGGTTTACTTGCAAGTGTTGATGGTGCATTTACATTAAGTGGTGATAAATATTTAAGAGCAAGACCAATGAAAAGAGTTGCTGATCCTTTAAGAAGTATTGGGGCTTTAATTGATGGAAGAGAAAATGGTAATAAAGCACCTTTATTTATTAGAGGGGTAAAAGAATTAAAACCCTTTGAATATATTTCGCCTGTAGATTCAGCTCAAGTAAAATCAGCTATGATTTTGGCTGCTTTAAGAGCAACAGGTGTTTCAAAGTATAAAGAAAATGAACTAACTCGTGACCATACAGAAAGAATGCTAAAAGGTATGGGAGCAAAATTAGAAAATGATGATGATGGTTTTATTCATATTCATCCATTAACAGGTCATTTAAAACCATTAAATATTACAGTACCAACTGATCCATCTTCTGGATTCTTTTTTGCTGTAGCTGCTGCTATTACAAAGGGTGCTAGAGTTGTAATTAAAAATGTGACTTTAAATCCTACAAGAATAGAAGCATATCAAGTTCTTAAAAAAATGGGTGCAATTGTAAACTTTATTGAAAAAGAAAACAAATATGAACCAATTGGAGATATTGAAGTAATTAATAACGAACTAAATGGTGTAGAAGTTAGTGAAAACATTTCATGGCTTATTGATGAATTACCAGCATTAAGTATTGCAATGAGTTTAGCAAATGGTAAATCTGTTGTTAAAAATGCAAAAGAATTAAGAGTTAAAGAAAGTGATAGAATTTCATCTGTTGTAAATAATTTAAAACTTTGTGGAGTAGATTATACAGAATTTGAAGATGGCTATGAAATAAATGGTGGTACAATTTCAAAGGCATCTATTAATTCACATGGTGATCATAGAATTGCAATGAGTTTTGCAATAGCAGGATTAGTAAGTGATATGGATATCTCTGATACAGAGTGTATTGATACATCATTTCCTAACTTTAAAGAAATATTAGATTCATTATATTAAAAAAGCTATTTGCTTTTTTAATATATACTTTTTCTATCAAAATAACAAAGCTGTTTTGTTAAAAGAAGTATAATAAATTTTAAATCCCTAGTAATATATAAATTTAGGGATTCGTAATGAAGGATAATATTATGGAAGTAAAATTAGCAGATAATTATGGATTTTGTTTTGGAGTTAAAAGAGCAATAGAAATTGCTGAAAAATATAAAAACTCAGCAACAATGGGACCACTAATTCATAATAGTGATGAAATAAATAGACTAAAAGATAATTTCAATGTAAAACTTTATAGAGATATAGATGAAGTTCAAGAAGGTGACACTTTAATTATTAGAACTCATGGTATTCCTAAAAATGATTTAAAACAAGTAAAAAAGAAAAGTGCAAAAGTTATTAATGCAACTTGTCCTTTTGTAACAACTCCTCAACAAATTGTTAAAAAAATGTCAGCAGAAGATTATGAAATTTTGATTTTTGGTGATGAAAGTCATCCTGAAGTAAAAGGTGTTAGATCATATGCAAAAAACCCTGAAAATGTTCATGTTGTTTTAAATTTAGATGAAGCAAAAAAGCTTAATCTTACAAACACTAAAATAGCAACTGTGGCACAAACAACTAAAAAGAAAGAACTGTATTTAGAAATAGTAAATTATTTAACTTTAATTAATAAAGAAGTTAGAATTTTCAATACTATTTGTGATGCAACATTTGAAAATCAAGATGCTGCAAGAAAGTTATCAAAAGAGGTTGATGTTATGGTTATTATTGGTGGAAAAAGTTCATCAAATACAAAACAACTTCAAACAATTGCTGCTGAAAATTGTCCCGATGCATATTTAATTGAAAACAAAAATGATCTAAATTTATCGTGGTTTGAAAATAAGAAAATTTGCGGTATCACAGCAGGTGCATCAACACCTGATTGGATTATAAAAGAGGTCGTAGATAAAATAAAAACTCTCTAAAAAGATAGTTTAAGACTTTTTTCTATATAATGTACCCATTTAAAAAACGGTAAATATGAAGGAATAAAATGGGTATCGAAGATATAGATTTAGGTGAAGACTTTGACTTTGAGCAAATGCTTAATGAGTCTTTTGAAAATGCAGAAAACAATTCTGTAGTTGATGGTGTAATCGTAGAGATTACAAATGATAGAATATTAGTTGATGTTGGTCAAAAAATTGAAGGTTCTTTAAACCCTTCTGAGATTACAATTAATGGTGAATTACAATATAAAGTTGGTGACACTCTTCCTGTTATGTTAATGGGTAGTAGAGGTGAAAGACCAAATATTTCTCACAGAAAAGTATTACAAAAAGAAAAATTTGATAACTTCGTTAAAGAACATGGTGAAAACATTGAAGGTATAACTGTAGAAGGTAAAATTATTTCTGTAAAAAACAGAGGTGGATTTACTGTTGAAGATGAAAATGGTTGTGAATACTTCATGCCTATGGCTCAATCTTACTTAAAAGCACAAGGTGCAATCGGTAAAAAAATCAAAGCTAAAGTTATTAAAATTAACGAAAACCAAAACTCAATCATCATTTCTAGAAAGAAATTAATTGAAGATGCAAAATTAGAAAAAGATTCAAAAGTTGCAGAAATCATTGAAAAAG
>CAKZOX010000014.1 GCA_937138295.1 uncultured Campylobacteraceae bacterium | reverse complement strand
TACTAAAACCAAATATTTCTTCAAACAATATTTCTAGTGATGATGTAATTATAGTTAGTAGAGATATTGGAACACATGGAGCTACAATTTTTGCAGCTAGAGAAGGAATGGATTTAGAATCAAATTTACAAAGTGATTGTAAATCTTTATATCCAATAGTAAAAAAACTTATAGATGAAAATATAAATATTACAGCCCTAAGAGATGCCACAAGAGGTGGTTTAAGTGCTGTTTTAAATGAATGGGCAAAACAATCTGATATTTGTATTGAAGTAAATGAAGAAGATGTTCCAACTTGCGATGAAGTAAAAGGTATTTGTGAGTTACTAGGTTTTGAAAGTTTTAACCTTGCAAATGAAGGGACATTTGTACTTGCAGTAAAAAAAGAAGATGCAAAAAAAACTGTTGATATTTTAAATGAATTTAATTCAAATAATAGCGCAAATATTATTGGAACTGTAACAAATCAATACGATAAAAAAGTTGTTTTAAATTCACCTTGGGGAACAAAAAGATTTTTAGAAACTCCAACAGGTGAACTTCTTCCAAGGATTTGTTAGATGCATGAATATAGTATTGTTCAATCACTTTTAGAATCTTGCGAAGATTATGCAAAACAAAATGAAGCAAAAGAAGTAACTAAAGTAATAGTTAAAATAGGTATTTTAAGTGGTGTTGAACCTGATTTATTAAAAACAGCATTTGATACTTTTAAAGAAAAAACAGTCTGCAATAATGCGATTTTTGAAATGATAATTCAAAAAATTGAGATTTCCTGTAACTCTTGCAATACAAACTCTATTTTAGAAAAACATGAATTTTCTTGTCCAAAATGTGAAAGTGTAGATGTTAGGGTTACAGATGGAGAAGATATGTTTCTTATGAGTTTGGAGATGATATAATTTTCAATATAAATATCTTATGATGTATATATACGACATATTTTAAGATATTTTTAAGTTTGTATTTTGTTTATATTCAATAATATTAATAATCAAAAAGAACCAGAAATAATTTTAAATAAAAAGATAATTAATATATGCCAAAAAATATAATATACATAGAAAATGATTTACAATTAAGAGAATCTATTGTTTTTAACTTTAAACTAGAAAAACATTTAGTTGAGGATTTTGAAAGTCCAAAAAAAGCATTAGAATTTATTGATAACTTAACAAATTTTACAATAGATATTTTCATAATAGATTTTCAATTAAATGATTTAAATACATTAGATTTTATAAAAGAACTAAAAAATAGAAATTTAAATAAACCAATTCTTGTTTTAGTAGATAATATGATGTTTAAAAAGTCTTTAGAGAAACTTAGTGTTGAGAAAATCATATCAAAACCTATTAATGACATTGATATCTTAAACGAGCTAATAAATAAATTTTAAATAACTATAACTAAGAACAATAAGCTTAAATATAATAATTAAGAGTATCATATAGTATTATATACTTAGGATATTTACATGTCAGATAAATCTTCACAACTTGTTAACAAAGCACTCGAACTACTTAAAGAAAAAAGTTATAATACTGATTCAAAATATTCCCATTTACAACTAAGTGAAATAATCCATGAACTAGATGTATATCAAGCTGAATTAGAAGTACAAAATCATGAATTATCTATTAAAGAAGAATTATTAATTAAATCAAATAAAGAGTTTGAAATACTATTTTATGATGCCCCTGTTCCGTATATTGTAATAAATACCAAAGGTGAAATTGTAAAGTACAATCAAGAGTGTGTAAAGATATTTGATTTACTTATTGTAAGAAGTACTAACCTTATTTCTTTAGTAAAAACAAATCAATACAAAGATTATTTTGATTGGATAAATAGTAACAATGACAATAATAATGAAATTATATTTGATTTAAAAGTAAAAAAAGATTTTGAAAAATTTAAAATAATTTCAAAACCCTATACAGATGATAATTCACATAAACTTTTGATGCTATTTAATGTTCAAGAATTATATGATTTAATAGATAGTAATAAAAAACTTGATGAAGAGAAGAGATTAAGGGAAAAACTTTTATTTAATGAGTCAAGAGTAACAGGAATTGGTGAAATGCTGTCAAATGTTGCACATCAATGGAGACAACCACTAAATTTGATTAGTATTTTAATTACAACTGTAAAATATTCACTTGAAAAAAATCAAATTGATAGAGAACAATTTATTGATCAGTTAACTAAAGCTAGTGAAAATGTTGTTTATTTGTCAAATGTAATTGACAATTTCAAATCTTATTATCAACCTACATATATTAATCCAATTACTTTTAATATAAACGAAGTTTTTACTGACCTTAAAAATCTTACTTATAATGAACTAGAAACAGAAGGTATTAAACTTATTATTGAATCTGATGATATTTATATATTCAATAGTAAAACATATCTTTTCGAAATACTTATTAACTTAGTAAAAAATTCATTAAATGCTTTCAAAAATAATGAAACAAAGAATCCTGTAATTATAATCAATACAAATAAAATTGATGATATGTTAGAAATAAACTTAAAAGATAATGCTGGGGGAATGGATGAAGAAATTTTATCAAAAGTCTTTGAACCATACTACTCTACAAAGTTTCCATCAATAGGAGTTGGGTTAGGATTATATATTGTATTTGAATTAATATCTAAACACTTTAAAGGTACCGTTGAAGCAAGTAATATATCTTTTAAATACAATAAATCTAAACATAAAGGTGTAAATATAAAACTAAATTTCTCAACTAATAGATAATTACTGCTATTCCTTAGTAAACTTGTAAGAAATAATCTAAAATTAACATTAATTAGGATAATTTACAATCATGAATAAAAAATACAAAAAACCATTAGAAGTAATAAGTGAACTTGAGTTAAATTTTTTTGAATTTGATGAGAGCAACTTTGAAATAAAACCTAAAACACACTACTCTAAACATATAAAAAAAATTGCAACTTCAGATAAAAGAGTTACAAAAGAATTTACGGATATCTGTTTAACACTGACAAGTAACGGGTTAAAATATTTTATAGACCAATCTGGTCATATACATTTAGAACAATTTATTATAGAAGAATAAAATTAATTTGTTCCAAAATCTTCTTTAACACTATCTAGAATTTTTATAAAATTAATATTTCCATTTGAATGATTACAAAACTTTATATGCGGGTCTTTTGTAACTTCCTCATGGAAATTATTCATACTACCTGATATATAAATAGGTATATCAATATCAATAGCTCTGATTTCATGTATAAGTTCATAACATGTAGTTATAGGTTTAAATTCACTCATAATAATTAGTTTAATTTCATTGTCTTTTAAAATTTCAATACAATCTTTGTTTGTATAGCAAGTGAAGATTTCTTTGAAAAATTTTCTAAATATTTCATACCTAACTTTTCTTTTTATTTTATTTTGCTCA
Organism: uncultured Campylobacteraceae bacterium; assembly: GCA_937138295.1. GTDB lineage: Bacteria > Campylobacterota > Campylobacteria > Campylobacterales > Arcobacteraceae > JALRJW01. The sequence goes on along the minus strand of CAKZOX010000014.1, from coordinate 9,972 downwards.
TAATATAATATATTTAATTTATTCAATACAAATCCAATTTTAATTTTGAGTAATATACCATATAATTTATAAATATATAGTCTAAATATACAAAGTCAGTGTCGTATTACTACATATATCTTAAGTTATTTCAAAGTTTAAATTATATATTATGATATAACACTTTAGGAAACTTATATTTAGAGAAATAATAAGTTTAACTAAAATATCATTGATGTGATATTTTAGTTTTCTACAAAATATCTAAAAATATCATATATGTCAGATTGTTCTAAATTTTTAATATCATCAAGTTTTATTTCTTTTAATTTATCTGTATTGATTGTATGAACTTTTTCTATATTTCTATATCCCATAGACCAATCTGTAAAAATTCTGCTATCTATTTCTTCTTCAATTAGTTCAATAACATCATCATGTCTATCATCATTTTCAATTTTAGAATATAATTCTTCTACATTATCTTTTTCCCCTTCTAAACATTGAATAAAAGTCTTACCTTTTGTTAAAAGTAATCCAGTAACATCTATCTTCTTATTATTTTGTTTAGATTTTTCCATTAAATTTTCTAGTTCATTTTCTGTAAATAAATTTTTAGCAGTACTCATATAAATTAATCTATATAGCATTTCAATCACCTTTTTTAAATTTAATCATAGATAATAATCCATTATCTGTATTTTTCAACTTTATATCACCTTTAAGTTTATTTATTAAGATTTGTTTTACAAAATATAAACCTAATCCTTTACCACTTTTTTCATATTTTGTAGAAAAATAAGGATCAAAAACTTTATCTATGATTCTATTATTTATTCCACCACCATTGTCTAAAATATTTATATTAACAATATCTTCTTCAATTGATACATCAATTTTTATAAATGGTTCCTTTACTTTATTTGCATGTATAGCTTCAATACTATTTAAAACTACACTTATAAGTACATTTTTTAAATCAAAAGGTAGTATATTTAATGTTAATTTATTTTCATCATGGAAATTAACTGTAAAATCTATATTAAGTGAAGTCATTTGAGCTTTTAAAACATCTCTACAATCTTTTATTAGATTCTCCAAATCAACATCTACTTTAACTGAAAACTCATCATCTATATACTTTGTAAAGTCATTTAAAGTATTTGATAAATCTTCTGTTGTATCTTTTATAGAATTTAACTCATCCTCCATTGTATTATTATCTAAAATATCTGTTTGGTTTTGAATAAGTAGATATTGAGCTTTTAAAGATATTAAATTAAGAGGTTGTCTCCATTCATGTGTTAATACTCTGATTATTTCATTTATTGTTTTAGTTCTTGATTTATCTAAAACTATTTCTTGTTGTTTTTTTAATTCTGCTTGTGCTTTTTTTAATTGCTTATTTTTAATCTTTGTTGCAAAATAAGCCATTTCAATTTGAGTTTTTTGTGTTTGTAATTCTATTTTTGAATTTACTAACTCAGATACATCTTCACTTAAAGCTACCATATTATAAAAATTAGTCATTTTATCAAACTCTACAACACCTGAGAATTTAACATATATATCCAGTTTTTTTAACTTTATTATTTCAACAAAAAACTTATTTTCTAAGGTATTAAATAACTGAGATACTTTATCAATATAATCATCTTCTATAAAATCTAAAAACTCCTCTAATGTTTTTAATTTTTTACTATACAATAAACAAAAAACATCATCAACATGAATGTTATTAGATTTTGAATTATAATAAAGTGTACCTATTTTTGAAAATTCAATTGCTTTATATAATAAATCATTTCTTTCTTTCTTTTTTAGCAAAGATATTTTTGACTCATAAAATTGAATTATGAAATTCATTAAATTAGCCATATCAAATGGTTTTTCAATAAATTTATCTATTCCTAAATGAATAGATTTTAAAAGTATATTTTTTTCACCATAACCACTAATAATAATTGTTTTTACATTAGGTTGGAATTTTTTAATTTGTTCGATTGCATCTAAACCATTTAATCTTGGCATTTTTATATCAGAAATAATTAAATCATAATCTTTTTCTCTACATTTTTCTATTAAATCATGACCATTTGATACACAATCTATATTAATATAGTCAATTTTTTCAATCATATTCTTAATTGATTTTAAAGTTGATTCTTCATCTTCAGCATAAATTATATTTAGTACTGTATCTTTTATTATATTTTTCATTTGATACATCCTATTATGTTATAAATTTAATTATATATTAAGCCTTAAGATTTTGATATAACTTTAATGTCACTTCATAACAACTTCTTTATATCCTTTAAAATGACTATTAATTTTTCATTTGAAGATTCTCTAAATAATTTTTCTAAATTATCTATGAATTCTTGATTGTATAAATCTTTAATAGAGTTGATTAAAATATCTGTTCTAGATGTATTTATAAAGTTATACTCTTCTAAATCTTTAATAATAAAATCAATATGCTTTAGCAATTCTTCCCCTTTGTAAATTTCAGGGTTTACTAGGGGTTTTATTTTAGTATCTATTTCTTCACATGTATTTTCAATACATATTATCAAATTGATAACTAGCTGTTCTATATCATTGTTCTTTTCTATTTCTAAACATAATTTATATATTTCTTGAAGTTTTAAATTGGAACTACTACCTTTTATTTTGTGAATTAATTTTTTAAAATCATTACTTTTAATATCAAAGTTATCTACAACTTTTTTAAAATCCCCATATTCTTGAGAAAATCTTATTAAAAGTGAATAAATATCTTCTATTTCTAAATCTAACTCATCTTTTAATTCATTTATATGAATATAATGATACTCATCAAATGGTTTATCAACTAAATCATTTTGAACTTCAATCTCTTTCATTTCTAAATACTTTGAAATTTCAAAAATTAATTCAGCTTTATCTATAGGTTTTTTTATGTGTCCATTCATTCCAGACTCTATAGATTTTTCTTGATCTTCACTTAAAACTGCAGCACTTAATGCTAAGATTGGTATTTCTTTATTAAAGTTTCTAATTAGTTTAGTTGCTTCAAAACCATCCATATTTGGCATCTGTAAATCCATAAAAATCATATCATATTTATGTTTTTTTACTAAATCAACAGCTTCTTCTCCATCATTAGCTATTTCAACATTAAAACCTAATCTTGATAATATTTTTTTAGCAACTAACTGATTTACAGGACTATCTTCGGCAACTAATGCACTCTTTTTCTCTTTTAAAACTTTATCATAAGATTTTATTTTTTCACTATCTAAATTTAAAGTTTTAGTTTTAGATATTTCAAATGGAATTCTAAAATAGAATTTAGTTCCTACACCCTCATATGATTCAAACCAAACTTCTCCACCCATTAGTTCAACTAAAGATTTAACAATACTTAAACCTAAACCAGAGCCTTCATACTCTTTAGTATCAGGTGATTCTCCTTGAGTAAATGATTCAAATATACTATTTTGTACTTTTTCAGAAATTCCTATACCCGTATCTTCAATTGAAAATTTTAATTCTGTATATTTGTCTGATAAATAAATATTTTTTACATTTAATTCAATTCTACCTTTTTTAGTGAATTTAAGAGAATTTCCTAAAATATTATTTATAATTTGTGTTAATCTTAAATCATCACCTATTAATTTATCTTGTACACCTAAATCTATATTCACATTAAAATCTATTCCCTTTTGTATTACTAAAGGTTTAAATAGATTTTCAATATTATTAATTAAGTTTAATAATGAGAAATCTTTATTATGCATTTCAAATTTACCAGATTGAATTTTTGAGAAATCTAATATATCATTAATTATATTTTTCAATGTATTTGATGAATCTTTAATAATATGAATATACTCATTTATTTTATTTGTATCAGGTTTTTCATCTAATATTATGTCAATTATTCCAATTATTCCATTTAATGGAGTCCTAATTTCATGACTCATATTTGATAAAAATTCACTTTTTGCTTTATTTGAGTGAATAAGATTTTCATTTACTATTACTAATTCTTCTTGTATAGCAACAGCTTCTTCCTCTGATACTTTTGCTTCTTCTAATGCTTGTTCTGATTTTTCTTTCTCAATACTTAATAAATGAATACTATTTTCTAATTCAATTTTTTTACTTTCAAGTTCATTTTTAGCTTCAATAATCTCGGTTATATCAATATTTGTACCAATTGCAGATATGGCATTACCATTTTTATCTCTGATTATAGTGGCATTAGTTTTTATATACTTAGTACCTTTTTTACAATTAATTTCAAATATAGTATCAAAATCAATATCAACTTCATTTACTGCTCTTGAAAGTAAATTTTCAACTTTATCTTTGTATTCATTTGTTAAACTCTTTGCCCATAAATCATAACTAGGCTTTTTATCTAAAGGTATTTCATAAATTCTGTACATTAGATTATTCCACTCTAAAGTATCATTTTTAATATCCCAATTCCAAATACCTATTAAACCAGATTCAGTAGCTAAATCTAATTTTTCATTGTATTCTAATATTTTTCTTTCTTGTTCTTTTCTTTCTGTAATATCATTAAATACAATAATAATATCTTGTTCATCAGGCTTTGAAGCTATAGAATTACCAGATATATTTACAGTAATTTTTTTTCTATCTTTTGTTGTCATTTTAAAATCTAAATTAAAAGTACTTTTATTGTTTAATTGATTATTTAATATATTTAAAAAATTTATGTATTCATTTTCATTTTTAAACAACAATGATAAAGAATTATTTAAAAGTTCATCTTTTTTAATATTAAAAATATCTAGCATTTTTTTATTTAAAGAAATGACTTTATTGTTTTTTAGTTGTATTATTCCAATTGAGTTTATTTTTGAAAGTGCTTCATTTTGAGCAATAACATATCTTGCTAACTTTCTTTGATACAATACAATTACTAATATCACAATAAATGCACTAACAATAAGTGTGTACCATAAATATTTGTAATCAACTTTGTTGATAATATAATTTGAACTATAATATTTATCAAGTAAAGCACTTAACTTAGCTTCACCAACATAGTTTATAGCTTTATTTAAAATTCCTAATAATATCTCTTCACTTCTTTGAACACCAAAAAGTCCTGTAATTTCAATTTCAGGTAAGGCGCCAACTATTTTAAAATTCTCAAATCCATATCTATCTATAGTTTTATTAGCAAAAAATGATATAGTTGCAAATAATGTTTTTTCATTGGACTTAATTTCTTTTAATATCTTATCAACATCATTTTCTACTATAACATTAGCATCTTTATAAATATTTTTTATATAGTCATAATAAGATTGATACTGAACATATATTTTAAAATCATTTATTCTATTGTAGTTTTCAAAATAACTAACCCTATAATTTGAAATTAAAGTTAATTTAGCTGTTGCAATTTTATTTGTTGTAAATAAACCATAAGAACTAAAAGGAGTTAAAGCAGAAGCAATTTCACATTTATTAGACTTTATATTTTCAATAAAATCTTTATTTGAATTAGCTTTAATAGCATTAAAATCAACATTTAAAAGAGAATTAAACTCTTTAAACACATCACCAATAAAACCTATAATTTTTCCATTTTGCTCACCATCTACAGGTAAAAAGTTATGATGTACACATACATTTAATTCTTTTTTATTTTGTAAATACTCTTGCTCTTGAGTAGTTAATGAAAATGTATCTAAATTTTCTTCTCCTAAATCATTGCCTAAAATCCATTTAGAATGTAATTGTTTAAATTTATCAGTTTTCATAAATTCAACTAATGAACTATCCAAAGTTTTAGCTAATTCAGGATAATCTTTATGAACTCTAATAGCGAACCTTGCTGTTAAAACAGGTTTTCCAAAAGGAACTATCAATTTATCAAATTTAACAGTTTTTAAAACTTCAGTCATAGCATCTTCATTAAAAACAAAAACATCACTCTCTTTAGAAAGCAATGATAAAATACCTTCCTCCTTACTTCCAACAAATATAACTTTATTTTTTGGGTGATCTTTAAATTTCCTAACAGAAATATTATTAGTTTTTAAAACTAATAAAGAATCCTTTATTTGTGAAAGTTCATTAATAGGATTTGTATGTAGTTTGTATGCTCTAATTACATTTGTACTAAAAGGTGTAGTAAAAATAGAATTCTCTTTTCTTTTTTCATTTATACCTCCCATGGCTATAAGATTTGCTTCTTTATTCTTATGAGCTTTTTCTACTTCAACATAGTTTGGTTTTATTATATATTCAATTTTTAAATTATTGATTTTTGCAAGTTCATTTAAAACATCAACTGCAAATCCAGTAGGAGTTCCATCTTGAGTTGTATCAAAGTATGGTTTAAAGTTTACGGGCATTAAAACTTTTATAGTTTCTTGGGCAATAAGCGTATTTAGTATAAGTATTAAGATTACAAAGAATTTCATTTATATACCTTTAGTTTTATATAACCTGTTATATAACTAAATCTTATCTTTATTAAGTTAAATATACCATTAATTAAATTAATCTATAAAATAATATAATCACAAAATTTATGAATAAAAGAAGATGATTTGAACAAAATTTTTGATGTAATTGTATTGGGTGGAGGTCCTGCTGGAATATTAGCTAGTATAAGTGCCGCTAAAGAAAATAAAAAAGTTTTATTAATAGAAAAACTTAATAATATCGCTGCAAAATTAAAAGCTACTGGTGGAGGTAAATGTAATCTTACAAATACTCTTTCAACAGAAGAATTTATGGCTAAATTTGGTAAAAATGGCCGATTTATGAGTGAAGCTTTAAATAACTTTAATGCAGATGATTTAAGGAAATTTTTTAATAGTATCGGTGTAGAAACAATTGCAAGAGATGGTTTTAGAGTTTTTCCAATAAATCATAGTTCTAGCATAATTTTAAGCTCTTTAAATGATGAATTAAAAAGATTAAATGTAGAAATAAAAACAGCTGTACATATCAATGAAATCAATAAAGATAATGAAGTATTTTATTTAAAATCAGAGAATGAAACTTATAATTCAAATAATGTTATTTTGGCAACTGGAGGATTAGGTTATCCTGTTTTAGGTGCAACTGGAGATGGGTATACTTATGCAAAAAACTTTGGTCACAAAGTCACTGATACACATCCTGCTATGATGCCACTTTTTACAAAGGAAAAGAATTTTGCAGCTTGTAAAGCAGATACTATAGCAAAAGCAATTTTGAAAGTTGATATTCCAAAATATAAAAAACTTAAATTAACAGGAGATTTAATTTTTACAAAAGAAGGACTAAGGGGTCCTGTAATACTAGATTTTGCTAGAGAAATAACTCCAATTCTTGCAAAATACAATGAAGTACCACTTTTAATAAATTTCTTAAAAGGAAAAAATGAAGAAGATATTTATAAACATATTAAAAATCAAATATCTAAAAATCCTGAAGCAAATATACTACAAATTCTAGAAACACTTTTAGCTTCTAGTGTAGCAAATCAAATTCTTAATATTTGTGATATTGAACCTAATTTAAGATTTAAACAAATTGAAGGAATAAAAAGAGAAAAACTTGTTAAAACTTTAGCTTGGACACCTTTTACAATAACAGGTCACGATGGTTTTAGAAATGCTATGATTACTAGAGGTGGAGTTGATTTAAAACAAATTGATCCAAAAACTATGCAAAGTAAATTAATTGATGGTTTATATTTTTGTGGTGAAATAGTAAATATTGATGGACCTTGTGGTGGATATAATCTTCAATGGTCTTTTTCTAGTGGATTTTTAGCTGGTAAACTTAGAAAATAATTTTTTTAATTTATTTTATTTATAAAAAAAGGGAAGTCATTATGACTTCCCTTTTTTAATGCCAAGATAGTAAAGACTATCTTGAAGTAACTAAAGTAGTTAAATGCTCTTTAGAAACTTGGTTGAAGTTTAAGTATTTATAAACTCCATCTTTATTTTGCTCAGTAATTTTAGCAGGAACAATTTCCATATACTCAGCAGCAGTTGGAAGTCTTCCAAGTAATGCAGATACTGCAGCCATTTCAGCAGAACCTAAATAAACTTTTGAGTTTTTACCAAGTCTGTTATCGAAGTTTCTTGTAGAAGTTGAGAATACAACTGAACCTTCAGAAACTTGTGCTTGGTTACCCATACATAAAGAACATCCTGGAATCTCTAATCTAGCACCAGCAGCACCAAAGATTGCGTAGTACCCTTCTTGAGTTAATTGAGCTTCATCCATTTTTGTTGGTGGTGCAACCCATAATTTAGCAGCAACTTCACCCTCACCTTTAACAACTTCACCTAAAGCTCTGAATAATCCGATGTTAGTCATACAAGAACCAACGAATACTTCATCAATTTTCTTAGGTCTATTTTCATCAGCTAAGATGTTTGATAATGTATCAACATCATCTGGATCGTTTGGACAAGCTAATAATGGCTCAGTAATAGTATTTAAGTCAATTTCAATAACTGCTTTATACTCAGCATCAGCATCTGGAGTTAATAACTCAGGATTTGCTAACCATTCTTTCATTTTGTCAGCTCTTCTTTGAAGAGTTCTAGCATCTTCGTAACCTTCTTCAATCATTTTTTCAATTAAAGCGATGTTTGAAGATAAGTACTCAATGATTGGTTCTTTATCTAATTGAACAGAACAAGCTGCTGCTGATCTTTCAGCTGCTGAATCTGATAATTCGAATGCTTGCTCAACTTTTAAGTCAGGTAAACCAGCGATTTCGATAATTGTTCCAGCGAATACATTCTTTTTGTTTTTCTTAGGTACAGTTAATAAACCATCTTGAATTGCTTGATAAGGAATAGCATTAACTAAATCTCTTAAAGTAATTCCTGGTTGCATTTCACCTTTGAATTTAACTAATACAGACTCAGGCATAGTTAATGGCATCATACCAGTTACACCAGCAAATGCAATTAAACCAGAACCAGCTGGGAATGAAATACCAATTGGGAATCTAGTATGTGAATCTCCACCAGTACCAACAGTATCTGGTAAACATAATCTATTTAACCATGAGTGAATAACACCATCACCTGGCTTAAGTGTAACACCACCTCTTGAGTTGATGAAATCTGGTAATGTGTGTCTTAATTTAATGTCTGCAGGTTTTGGATAAGCAGCAGTGTGACAGAATGATTGCATAACCATATCAGCACCAAATGATAATGCTGCTAATTCTTTAATCTCATCTCTTGTCATTGGTCCAGTTGTATCTTGTGATCCAACAGTAGTTGCGATTGGCTCAACATACATACCAGGTTTAACACCTTCAATACCACAAGCTCTACCAACCATTTTTTGTGCTTGAGTAAATCCTTTACCGTTATCAGCTGGTTGCTCAGGAGCAATAAACATATCAGAAGCACCTAATCCTAATACTTCTCTTGCTTTTGCAGTTAAACCTTTACCAATAATTAATGGAATTCTTCCACCTGCTCTCATTTCATCAGTTAATGTATTTGGAGCTAATTTAAATTCAGAAACTACTTCACCATTTTTAGTGATTTGTCCTGCGTATGGTTTTACAATAATTTCATCACCAGTTTCTAAAGCATCAACTGGAGCTTGAATTGGTAAACAACCTGAATCTTCTGCAGTGTTGAAGAAAATAGGAGCAATAATAGAACCAATTACAACACCACCAGTTCTTTTATTAGGAACACCTGGAATATCTCTACCCATGTGCCATTGTACAGAGTTAATACCTGATTTTCTTGAAGAACCAGTACCAACAACATCACCAACGTATGCTAATGGATTTCCTTTTTCTTTAAGTTCTTTCATTGTATCTAATGGATTTTCCATTCTTGATTGTAACATTGCAGTTGCATGTAATGGAATATCTGGTCTTGTAAATGCAACAGTAGCAGGAGATAAATCATCTGTATTTGTTTCACCAGGAATTTTGTAAACAGTTAATTTAATTTCTTCTTCTAAAGCTGG
>CAKZOX010000013.1 GCA_937138295.1 uncultured Campylobacteraceae bacterium | reverse complement strand
TCCAAAATAACCATCAAATGGCATAAATGTTGCATTTGATCTAGAGATATAACTTTCATCTCTATATTCATTATTTCCTGTTACAGCAAGTGAACCCTGTGATAATCCATGATATCCATTAGTAAAGGCTACAACATTACTTCTACCTTTAACTAGTCTTGCTAATTTTAAAGCGGTTTCAACAGCATTTGTTCCTGTTGGTCCTGTAAATTGAAGTTTGTAATCTAAATTTCTAGGTTTTAATATAGTGTTTTGAAAAGTTTGAATAAACTCTTTTTTTGCTGTAGTTGCCATGTCTAATCCATGAACAACTCCATCATTTTGTAAATATTCAATTAAGGCTTTAGAAACATGTTCATTGTTATGACCATAGTTTAAAGTTCCTGCTCCTGCAAAAAAATCAATATAGTCCATACCTTGTTCATCTGTTAAAATTGAATCCTTTGATGATTTAAATATTGTAGGGAAACTTCTAATGTAACCTCTAACCTCAGACTCAAAATTTTCAAATATTCTCATATTCATTGTTATCCTTATTTGTTTGTATCTATTGGTCCAATTTCATAAAGAACTTCTTCTTCATGAGCATTTATAAATTCATTTGCTTCAAAGCAATCAATTTTGTTTATTGGACAAGTATATGAATTAGCTAATTTTTCAAAAACTCTTATTGAAGAGTTATTGCTAGGTGAAACAGTAGTGTTTATGTATTTTATTGACTTATTATTTTTTATAATAAAATCAATAAGTTTTAAAGCTATATTTTGACCTCTATAATTAGAGTCAACTGCAACTTGCCAAATGAAAAGTTTGTCTTTTTGATTGGGTATCGTATATCCAGATACAAAACCAATAACTTTATCTTCATCAAGTGCTACACTACATGTATCTGTGAAATGTAAAGTTTGTATTAAATATAAATATTCAGAGTTTACATCAAGTACTTTTGAATTTTTCACTAAATTAAAAACATCATTAAAGTGTTTTTTTCTAGGTTTTTCTATATTTATTTCACTCATTATTTGCTAATTCCTTACATTTAATTTGTAAAAATATTACATTAAATATGTAAATTTTTTACTTCAGTGATGTTATAACATATGAAACTTAAATTACTATAAAAGATAAAAATTGAAATAGTTAAAAGCAAAGTTTAAATAATAGTTGTTTTTTAGAGGTGTAGAGTATTTTGTAGTTTTGTTAAAAAGTTTTAATCCAAGAGATTAGAGAGATTCTATATCCTGGATATCTTTTCCTGAAATTGATTCTAATTTAGTCTCAACAATATCTAGGAATTCATTTTTATTTTTTTCATCCATATTGTTTTCTAACATTTCTAGAATATATTTAATTCCACTTGCATTTATTTTTTTTACACTAGCTAAATAGTGTACAAATGCAATGATTTTCACATCATTTATTGAGTAGAGTTTTTTTGATGAACTAGTATTCTTTTGAGGAAATAAACCTTTGTCTTCATACATTTTAAGTGTTCTTGCCTTTGCAGATAATAGTTCTGCAATACTATTAATAGGTAAAATGTCTTTGTCATTATTTAGTAACGCCATATAAAATAAATCCTTTATAATAAAATAATTTTAGCTAACCCTAAGAAGCTAAAGAAACCTACAATATCTGTCACAGTAGTTAGTAAAACAGTACTTCCAATTGCAGGATCAATATCAAATTTCTTAAGAACCAATGGAATACCTGCTCCAAAGAAACCAGCACTAAATAGGTTTATTATCATTGATAAACCTATTACCACTCCAAGAAGTTTTTCATCAAACCATAACCACGCAATAACACCCATTATTAAAGCAAATAAGAATCCATTAAATAAGGATATAAAGACCTCTTTTTTTATAGCATCCTTTGAGTTTTCTAACTCAATATCACCTAAGGCTAACTGCCTTACCATAACTGCAAGTGTTTGTGTTCCTGCATTTCCACCCATAGATGCAACAATAGGCATAAGTATAGCTAAAGCTACATAAGCTTGAATTGTTTCATCAAATATTCCAATTACAAGTGAAGCTAAAATAGCTGTACCTAGATTTAAAAATAACCATAAAGCTCTTTTTTTTGCAGTGTTAACTAGATTGTCTTCATGCTCAAAGTCTTCATTTACCCCTGCTAATTGATACATTTGTTCAGTTGCATTTTGTTCAATTACATCAATAATATCATCACTTGTAATTCTACCAATTAACATACCTTTATATCCAATAACAGCTACAACAGATAAATTATATTGCTCAAATTTTTTAGCAACTTCATCTATATCATCTTTATCATGTACATAAAAAGGAGAGAAGTTGTTCTCTTTGTTTTCAATAAGTTCTTTATATGTTTGCTTATAATCAAATATAATTAAATCTTCAAGTAAAATTGAAGCTACAAGTTTTCCTTCATCATCAGTTATATAAACTTGATGAATATTTTCTAATTCTTCTTTTTCTTTTGATACTCTAAGTCTTTCAATTGAATCTGAGATTAGTTCATTTATATTTGCAGAGAAAAGCTCTGTTTGCATATATGAACCAGCTTCATCTTCTTCATAGTTTTTAAGCCAATTAATATCTTTTTGATCTTCTTCTTCAAGACCTTCAAATACTTCTTGTGCTTTTTCTTTATTGTAGTCTTCAATATCTATTATAATATCTGTTTGGTCATCTGATTCTAGTTCGTCAATTGCATCTTGAAGTTTTTCAATGGAAAGTTGCTCATAGGCATCATCTTTTAAGTTTTCCGGAAGTTCAAGTAAAACTTCCCCTAGAATATCTTCAGGTAATTTATTTAAGACATCTAAGAATTGTTCATTATCTTCTTTTTCAATCTTTTTTAATGATTGAGCAATATCAGCTGGATGTAAATCATCCAGATTTTCTAAAAGTTTATTAGGGTCTGTTACAACTCTAGAAGATTGATGAGACATAAATTAAGCCTTAAAATATATTATAAAGCTAAATCAGATTTATATGATAACCTATCTAATTTTGTAGGTAAATTTGGACTCTCTTTTTTAGCTTCAAGAATTATAGCATCTTTTAATGGCTTTAAGCTTTTAATAAATGCTGTTTTTTTAGCACCTTTTAAAGATTTTGTATTTCCTCTTTTAATTACTTTTAGAGGATTTATAGCAACACCATTTTTATATAAACCTAAATGTAAGTGTGGTCCTGAGCTTAATCCTGTACTTCCAACATAACCAATATGGTCACCTTTTCTAACTCTCATACCATTTTTAATTCTAGAGTTAAATCTATTTTGATGTGCATATAAAGTTCTATAACCATTTGTATGTTTAATGATTATAGTTTTACCATAACCACCTTTTCTTCCTACAAATATTACTTTACCATCAGCTGCTGCATAGATTTTTCTTCCCCTTGGTGCAGCAAAATCTGTACCTAAATGGGCTCTATATCTTTTTAATACAGGGTGATATCTTTTTTTTGTAAAGTGACTTGAAATTCTTGAATAAGTCAAAGGAATTTTGAAAAAGTATGATTTTGTAAAACCATTACCTTTTTCATCATAATACTTATCATCATCTAAATTTCTAAATCTAAAGTGTTTTTTTCCATTGATTTCAACCATAGCTCCATCAATTACAGGCATACCAAAAGGTCTTCCCATTAAAGTTCTTAATCTATAGTTGATAGATACAAAATCACCTTTTTGCATTTTTCTAAAATTAACATCGCCATGACTAAATATAGCTTTTAGTTGAGCTGCTAACATAGGGTCACCAGTAGCTTTTTGCAAGTCAAAAGCAACAGAGTTTTGTATTGGAATTGCTATTGTTTCACTAAATTCATTATAATTTATAGGTAAAGTTTGAAATTTGTATTCTTTATTTGTATCTTGATAGATGTGTAATTGAATTTCTTGAGATACAGGAATTAAAACCTGATTTAAAGAACCATCTTCATTTTCATATAAATAATGCCATGTTCCAGCATTAATTTCTGAACAAAGTTCTTTGTCTTCTTTTTCTAGGTCATAATAGAATCTTTCACTAATTCCATATTTAGCTAAAAAAGTAATAAATGATTCACCCTTAGGCCATTGTAATTCTTTAACTTCTGCATAAGAAAAAAGTGATGTAACAGTAATAAAAAATAAAAATAGTAGTTTGAACATTGTATTTAACCCTAGAATAATTGTTTATAATAATATGTATTTAATTTTTCGTATTCTACTATATTGACCTTTAACCTAATTTTATGTGGAGCTTATTTTATTATTAAATTTTGTTATTTGTTATGATTTATTTAAATTAAGATAATCTATAAAAGGTCAATAAAATTATTTTAAGAAGATTTTTTTTACCAAACAAAAGTTTAAATTCATTTTAGATATAATCGCAAAATTCAATAAACAATACAAACTAACAATAAGGCAAAAGATGCAAAAACAAGAGATGAATCTTGAAGAGATGGCATTAGCTCACTCTTTAACACTTGAAGAATTAGACAACATCAAAGAAATTCTTGGTAGAGATCCTAATCATGTTGAAATTGGAATTTTTTCTGCAATGTGGTCTGAACACTGTTCATATAAATCTAGTAAAAAATACTTAAATGGTTTCCCAACAAAAGCTCCATGGGTTATTCAAGGTCCAGGTGAAAATGCTGGTGTAATTGATATTGGTGACGGTTATGCCGCTGTTTTCAAAATGGAATCACACAATCACCCTTCATTTATTGAACCATATCAAGGTGCTGCTACTGGTGTTGGTGGAATTATGAGAGATGTATTTACAATGGGTGCTAGACCTGTTGCATCTATGAACTTAATTCAATTTGCTGGAATTGACGGAAATAGTGAAACTGCTGCTAAACATAGATACCTTTTAAGAGGTGTTGTTGCTGGTATCGGTGGATATGGTAACTGTATGGGAGTTCCAACTATTGGTGGACAAACTAACTTTGAAGAGTGTTATGCTGGAAACAACCTTGTAAATGCATTTAACTTAGGTATCGCTAAAGCTGATGAAATTTTCTATGGAAAAGCTGAAGGTATCGGAAACCCAGTTATGTACGTTGGTTCAAAAACTGGTAGAGATGGATTAGGTGGAGCTGTTATGAGTTCTGCTTCATTTGATGAAGATTCTGAATCAAAAAGACCAACAGTTCAAGTTGGAGATCCATTTACTGAAAAATTATTGTTAGAAGCTTGTTTAGAACTATTTAAAGAAGACTTAATTATAGGAATTCAAGATATGGGTGCTGCTGGATTAACTTCATCATCATTTGAAATGGCAGGTAGATCTGACTCTGGTATGATTATGCATTTAGATAAAATTCCAGCTAGAGAAGAGGGAATGACTCCTTATGACTTCATGTTATCTGAATCGCAAGAAAGAATGCTTATTTGTGCTAAAAAAGGGTGTGAGCAAGCTATTATTGATATCTTTGAAAAATGGGAGTTAGATGTTGCAGTTGTTGGTGAAGTTACTAATACTGGAAATATGGAATTATTCTGGCATGGTGAAAAATGTGCTGAAGTACCTGTTCAACCAGTATCAGAACAAGCTCCTGTACTTGATAGACCAGTTAAAGAACCTGAATATTTAGCAACTATTAAAGATATTAATTTAGATAAAGATATTCCTAATCAAACTGCATTTGAAGAAATTTTCAGTGATATTGAAGTTGTAAATAAATCATGGATTTATGACCAATATGATTCAATGGTACAAACTAACACTGTAAAAGGTCCTGGTAAAAATGATGCCTCTGTAATTAGAGTAAAAGAAACAGGAAAAGCACTAGCTATGAGTGCTGATTGTAATACTAGACAATGTTATGTAAATCCTGAATTAGGTGCAGCTGCAGCTGTTATGGAATCAGGAAGAAATGTTGCTATGACAGGAGCTACTCCAAAAGCAATCACAGATTGTCTTAACTTTGGTAACCCTCAAAACCCTGAAGTTATGTGGCAATTTGCTCAAGCTTGTGAAGGTATTAAATCTGCTTCTAAAGAGTTAAATACTCCAGTAATTGGTGGAAATGTTTCATTATATAATGAAACTAATGGAGTTGGTGTATTCCCAACACCTGCAATTGCTATGGTTGGTGTTAATGATGATGCTGAAAAATCTTTACCATCATCTGCTCAAGAAGAAGGAAATATTTTATATATTTTAGGTGATACTAAAGGCGAATTTGGTGCATCTTTATATCTTAAAAAACTTTATGGAAAAGTAGCTGGTGCTCACCCTGAAGTTGATTTTGCAAAAGAATTATCTTTATGGAATACAGTTATTGAAGCTAACAAAAATAATCTTTTAGTATCTGCTAAAGATATTAATGTTGGTGGTATTGCAATTGCTGCTGCTAAAATGGCTGTAGTTGGTAACAAAGGTGTTGAGATTAATGTTGAATTAAATGATTCAAAAGATATTTTTGCCGAGTCTTTAAGTAGAGCTATTGTAGAAGTTAAACCTGAAAATTGTGAAGCATTTGAAAAGTTAGCAGCTGCTAATAAAATTTCTGTAAATAAAGCTGGTAAAGTAGCTGGAGATAAAATTTCTGTAAATGATATTTATATGGAATTAGATGCAGCTAAAGATGTTTACTTTAATAAGTTTAAACAAGTAATAGAACAAGATTTATAATAATTAATTGATTTGTAGGAGAATTGAATTTTATGAGAGCATTAATATCTGTAAGTGATAAAAGTGGTGTAGAAAACTTCGCTAAAGAATTAGTATCTTTAGGTTATGAAATTATTTCAACTGGTGGTACTTATAACAAATTAAAAGACGCTGGAATCGCTGTAATTGAAGCAAATGAAGTTACAAAATTTCCTGAGTGTTTTGAAGGAAGAGTTAAAACTTTAAACCCATATATTCACGGTGGAATTTTACATAGAAGAGATAAACAATCTCACTTAGACCAAGCAAAAGAGTTAGGTGTTGAGGGAATTGATTTAGTATGTGTAAATTTATATCCATTTAAAGCTACAATTGAAAAAACAGATGATTTTGAAGAGATTATTGAAAATATCGATATTGGTGGACCTGCTATGGTTAGATCTGCTGCTAAAAATCACGATTCTGTTATTATTGTTACAGATGTAGCTGATTATGATGTAGTTTTAAACAATCTTAAAAATGATACAAATACTCAAGAGTTTAGAAGAAATATGATGATTAAAGCTTATGAGCATACAGCTGCTTATGATTCTATGATTGCAAACTATATGAACAAAAGATTCAACAACGGTATGGGTGCAAAACAATTCATCGTTGGTGAAAAAGTATTTGATACTAGATATGGAGAAAATCCACACCAAAAAGGTGCATTATATGAGTTTGATAAACACTTATCAAATAAATTTATCACTTTAAAAGGTGAAGCATCATTTAATAATATGGGTGATATTAGTGGAGCTGCTAAAATTGCATCTGCTTTTGGAGATGATAACGCTGTTTGTATTGTTAAACACGGAAATCCTTGTGGTTTTGCTATTAAAGATACACTTTTAGAATCTTATACTGAAGCTTTAAAATGTGATCCAATCTCTGCATTTGGTGGAGTAGTAGCAGTTAATGGTATAGTAGATTTAGATTTAGCTGTTAAAATGAATGAAATTTTCTTAGAAGTTGTATTTGCAGCTGATTTTACAGCTGAAGCTGAAGTTGAGTTAAATAAGAAAAAAAGAATCAAACTATTTAAACAAGGTACTAAAAAGTTAGAAATGGCAGATGATGCATTTAACTTTAAAATTGTTGATGGTGGATTTGTATTCCAAGATGCTGATAAAGTAGAAGATGATGAAGTTGCTAATTCTGAATTAAAATCAAAAAGGGAAGCAACTGCTCAAGAAGTAAAGGATATGGAAATTGCATATAAAGTAGCTTCACTTACAAAATCTAACTGTGTTGTTTATGTTAAAAACTCAGCAATGGTAGCTGTTGGTATGGGTATGACTTCAAGAGTTGATGCAGCAAAAGCAGCTTTAAGAAAAGCAGAAGATTTAGGATTAGATGTATCTGGTTCTGTTTTAGCATCTGAAGCATTCTTCCCATTTAGAGACTCTATTGACGCAGCACAAGAAGCTGGTGTTAAATGTGTAATTGAACCAGGTGGATCTATTAGAGATGATGAAATTATTGAAGCTGCTGATGAATTTGGTATGGCTTTATACTTCTCAGGAAAAAGACACTTCCTACACTAACAAAAAATAAAAAAAGAGGTAATATTATTGCCTCTTAAAAAATGTATTCAAGGTGATTTATGAGCTTAGTTCTACTTGCAAAAAATAAAGATTTAAAACCTTGGATACAAAACCTACAAAATCTAAATAAAAATCTTGAAATCGAAATTTATCCTAATATTAAAGATTATGATAAAGTTGAATTTGCTTTAGTTTGGTCTTCCTTTGATATTGATTTTAAAAAATTCAAAAATCTTAAATGTATAGCTTCTATGGGGGCTGGAGTTGATCATATTATTATAAATAAAACTATTTCTAAAAGTGTACATATTACAAAAATTGTTGATGAAACATTAGTGGTTTCTATGTGGCAATATTTACAATGTGTAGTTTTAAATATAGTAAATAATCACTACGAATATATGATTATGCAAAAAAACAAACAATGGAAACAATTAGAAACTAAAGCTTTTTCTTCATATACAATCGGAATTATGGGATTAGGTCAGTTAGGTTCTTTTGTGGCAAAGGAGTTTTATAAAATGGGCTTTAATATTAAAGCTTATTCGACTTCAAAAAAAGATATTAAAGGTGTAAAATCTTTTACTAATCAAGACAAATTTTTAAAAGATGTTGATATTTTAATAAATTTATTACCTTTGACAAAAGATACAAAAAATATTTTAAATGAAGAACTATTTAATAAATTAAATAAAAATTCAAGTATCATAAATGTAGGAAGAGGGCAACACTTAAAGGAAAAAGATTTATTAAAAGCCATAAAAAATAAAAAAATAAAAACAGCTATATTAGATGTATTTAAAAATGAACCTTTAAAAAAATCAAGTAAATTATATGCTAATGATAGAATATTTATAACTCCCCATAGTGCATCTTTAACAAATTCAAATTCAGTATCTAAACAAATTCTTGATAATTATGAAAGAGTTAAAAAAAATAAAATCCCTAAAAATTGTATCAATAGAAAAAAAGAGTACTAAAAATGAATTTTAAAATATTTTCAATAATAACAATTTTATTAGTATCAATCTTTTTAACCTCATGTGCAACTGCACCTGATACTCCTTCCTTTAAAACTTCAAATACAACTTTTGATTTTAAACAAGAGAGTTTTACTAAATATATAATAGAAACAAAAAATTGGCTTGAAAACAATAGATTTGTATTAAGTACAAATAAAGAAAAAGAGATAGATGCAAATCTTCCCTTTGAAGTAAAAGCTAAAAATACTCATGCTAAAAAGGCTATATTACTAGTTCATGGACTTACAGATTCACCCGGATATTTTAAAGATATTTCAAAAGTTTTTACTAAAAATGGATATTTAGTTAGAACTATATTATTACCAGGACATGGTTCTAAACCTGGAGATTTAATAAATGTTTCAATCAATGATTGGGAAGAATCATTAAAACATAATATAAATTTATTAAAAAAAGAAGACTATGATATATGGCTAGGTGGTTTTTCAACAGGTGCAAATTTAGTTACAACTTATGCATATGATGATAAAAGCATAAAAGGTTTATACCTATTCTCACCAGGTTTTTATTCTCGTAGTAGTTTGATTTCATTAGTTCCTTATGTGAATTTATTTATAAATTGGTTAGATGTAGATGAAGAAAATGATATTTACAAATATCAATCTATGCCTATGAATGCTGTTTATATGTATTATAAAACAACCTTAAAAGTTCAAGATAAATTTGAAAAAAGTGCCTTTGATAGACCTGTATTTTTAGTTTTATCAAAGGATGATAGTGTGATAAATTATGAAAAAACAATTAATGTTTTTAAATCAAAATTCACTAATCCTGATTCTAAATTTATACTTTATACAAACACTACAAACCTTGATAATAAATTTAAAGAACTTGAAAAAAACAAAAAGTTTAAACTATATAATAGTTATTTACCAAATCAAAGGGTTAGTAATTTTTCTCATATGAGCGTATTGTTTTCACCTGAAAATGAACACTATGGAAAAAATGGCTCATATTTAATGTTAAATAATGGGCAAGAAGAAAAAAAGTTCATATCAAGAGAGAAATCATGGTTCTCAGCTTGGGGCTTAAATATAGATGGAATATACCATGCTAGACTTACATGGAATCCACATTTTAATGAATTAGAAAAAGATATAGAAAAGTTTCAATTAAATGAATAATAGCAACAATAATTCATATAAATTACCTAAGGGTTTTGTATTTATTTTAGCTATGTTAACATCAATTTCACCATTAGCTATTGATACATATTTACCTTCATTTTTACAAATATCTCAAACTTTTTCTACTTCAATAAATAATATAGAATTAACATTAAGTATATATCTTTTTGGATTTGCTATTGGACAATTAATAGGTGGACCACTTTCAGATAAATACGGTAGAAAAAATTTCATATTTGTTGGAATTGGAATTTATATTTTATTTTCATTATTAATTTCAATTTCAAGTTCAATTGAACAAATGCTATTTTTTAGATTTATGCAAGCAATAGGTGGAGGTTTTGCTGTTGTAAATACAAATGCAATAGTTAGAGATATTTATCATGGTAAAAAAGGTGCAAAGGTATTTTCTATAATCTCTATGATTATGATGATGGCACCACTTCTAGCCCCTGTTATTGGAGCTGTAATTGTTTCATATTATGAATGGCAAGTAATATTTATAGTAATAGCTTTATACGCATTTTTATTGAGTTTTTTTATTTTAAAACTTCCAGAAACATCACCAAAAAATAAAGATAAAAACTTATATGAAAACTACATAAAAATCATAAAGTCTAAAAAACCTATGCTTTTAATTATGTCAAATGCCTTTGCATTTTCAGGTCTATTTGTATTTTTAGCAAAATCTTCATTTATATATATGGATAATTTTAAAGTGAGTGTAGAAATATTTCCTATTTTATTTGGATTAAATGTATTAACTTTAATTGCTTTTTCAAGATTTAATATAAAACTTTTAGAAACAAAATCCACTTTTTCAATATTAAAAACAGGGATTATATTACAACTTTTATTTTCAATATTATTAATTTTGAGTGTTCAACTTAATAGTTTAACTCTTACAGTTATTATTTTAATGTTTTATATAGGCGTATTAGGGATTATTTTTGCAAATGCAATATCATTGCTTTTAGAAGATTTTAAAAGTATAAGTGGAACGGCAAATGCTTTAAATGGTGTAGCGGGATTTGCTGTAGCATCAATAGTTGGAATAATCGCAAGTTTAATGCATAATGGGACTTTATATCCTGTATTTATAATGATGTTTTTTACATCATTGTCTTCTTTAGTATTATTAATATCTTACAGTAAAAATAAATAAAGGGCTTCACTAAAACTTAATGAAACCCTTTTTAAAAATTAGCTAGCTAATTTTTTTATAAGAGGTAGTTTATTTAGTAAGTTATCGCAATATTCATATTGATCTAAACTCTCTTTCCATTCTTTTGGAATAGCATTTTCCCCAAAATAAGCTCCTAAAACCATACCTATAGCAATACCCCTTGAAGCATTATCTCCACCAACCATAGCATTTGCTTGTAAAGCTTTTTTTAGTCCATCTTCTTTTGAAGCATATTTAAGAATAAAATAAATACTTCCAGGTAATGTTCCTTCTGTAGGACTAGCTTTACCAACTTTAATTGGTTCACTTCTACCTATATCCCACAGTCTTGCCATTGAAGTAAGTGCTAAATCATCACTAAATAATTCCTTTGAAAGTTCACTTTCAGGATTTTTTTCTTCTTCATATTTTGCAATAGCTTGTTTTGTTTTTTCTTCAAAAAATCCACCCATTAAAATAGCAACATCTTCAATTGCTTCCCTTGGAGTAGAACCTCTTAAAACTCTATGTGTTACCCTTGCAAAAAATTCTCCTCCACCTAGGGCTGTATATTCTTTATGTGTAAACATAGCTTTTCTAGCAACATCAACAAGTTCATCTTCTGTTTCATAATATCCATGTGCTGCAACATGTCTAATTGCCATAGCATTTGATATTCCACCTAAGTGTTCAACTTTTACACCTTGTTTAACTTGAGTATATGTTTCTTTTGTCATAGTACAAATCCAAGAACCCCATCCATTTTCAAGTCTATTCATCCAATGTGGAATTAATTCATTTACACTAAATGGTCTTGGGGGATTTGAAGTATTTGCAAGATGCTCTAAAACTAAAATATTATAATCACCATAATCAGTTGTACCACCAGCACTTTTACCAGGATGGTAATTTCTTTGTCCCCATCCTATACCATGAGTTTGGCCACCCATCATTTCACCAGGGCTCATAAATTTTTCTATTGGTTTTTTACCATAAGCCTCATATATCTTTTTTGCATCATATTCATAGTGTGAACCTAAGCATAAAGCATCTGCAATTATTGCAGAAAAAAAAGAACCTTTAATTTTTTCATTTGATAATGTATTCATAATTTATAACCTATTAATATATTTGGATTATCATTATAACCAAGGAAATTTCTTTTTATATAAATAAATTATAAATTGGATACAATTATATATAAATAGAAACAAAATATATTAGGAAAATTATTGGAAAACTGGTTAGAAATAGATAGAAAACATGTTTGGCACCCATACAATTCTTTACCATCGAAAACTAAGATTTTACCTGTTAAAAGAACAGAAAAAACATACATATATTTAGAAGATGATACTAAACTTATAGATGGTATGAGTTCATGGTGGAGTGCTATTCATGGATATAATCACCCAAAACTAAATGAAGCATTAAAAAAACAAGTTGAAATTATGCCTCATATTATGTTCGGTGGAATTGCCCATGAAACTGCAGCTAAATTAACAAAACTTCTTGTTCAAATTACAGGATTAAATTCTGTATTTTTATGTGATAGTGGTTCTGTTAGTGTTGAAGTTGCTATGAAAACAGCTATTTTGTATCAAAAGGCAAAAAATAAAGAAAAATATAAATTTTTAGCCTTGGAAAATTCATACCATGGTGATACTTTAGGTGCAATGAGTGTATGTGATCAAAAGAACTCTATGCACTCTTTATATGGAGAGTATTTACCAAAACATATATTTTCAAAAACTCCTAATATAGGATTTGATGCTGATTATTCTGAAGCCATAAAAGACTTAGAAGAAAAGTTAGAAAAATACCATGAACAAATAGCTGGATTTATGGTTGAACCTGTTGTTCAAGGGGCAGGGGGAATGAGGGTTTATAATCCGAGTTTCCTAAAAGAGGCTAAAAAACTTTGTGAAAAATATGACATTTTATTTATAGCTGATGAAATTGCAACAGGTTTTGGACATACGGGGAAAATGTTTGCATGTGAGCATGCTGATATTAAACCTGATATTATGACTATTGGAAAAGGATTAACAGGTGGCTATATGACTATGGCTGCTATGATAAGTTCAAAAGAAGTTAGTGATGTAATTTCAAATAGTGAAATTGGTGTACTAATGCATGGACCTACATTTATGGGAAATCCTTTAGCTTGTAGTGTTGCTATAGCATCTATTGAAACTTTGTTAGAAAATAATTGGCAAAAAAGAGTTAATGAAATTGAAGATATTTTTACAGAAGAATTAAAAAGTGCAAAGAATTTAAAACTTGTAAATTCAATTAGAAATATTGGAGCTATTGGAGTTATTGAATTAAATGATTCTAATTATGCACAAAAAATTCAAGATTACTGTGTAAGTAAAGGTGTTTGGATAAGACCATTTGGAAAACTAATTTACTCTATAGTAGCATATACTATAAGTGATGATGATTTAAAAACAATTATTAAAACAATGATAGAAGCTATTAAATCTTGTGAAGAGTTAACATGAAAAAGAAAAATTTAAAACAATTAATATCAAATCTACCTAAAACTCCAGGAGTTTTAGGTAGAAAAAGATTTTTTAATAGTGCTGTTTTAATCCCTTTAGTAAAAATAAAAGGCGAATATTATATTTTATTTCAAAAAAGAGCTGCACATATAAGACAAGGTGGAGATATTTGTTTCCCTGGTGGAAAACATGAGCAAAGTGACAAAAGTTTTTTACATACAGCTTTAAGAGAGACCTATGAAGAGTTAGGAATAAAAGAAGAAGATATAAAAATCTTAGGTCAACTTGATACATATGTAGCCCCTATTGGTGCAGTTATTGAACCATTTGTAGGTAGAATTAAGAAAAAAGCATATTTAAACATGAAAATAGATGAAAATGAAGTTGAAAAAACTTTATTAATTCCTATTAAGTTTTTTAAAGAGCATAAGCCTGAAGAGTATACTTTAGCCCATGAAATACATCCTTATAAAATAGATGAAAATGGAAAAAAAGATATATTATTTCCTGTAGAAGAATTAGGATTACCTGATACTTATAAAGAACCTTGGGGAAATAAAAGACATAAAATATGGGTTTACAAATATGGTGGTGAAGTTATATGGGGTATAACATCTGTAATAATTAGAGATTTAATAGAAAAGTACGAGGGTGAAGATGAATAATATTTTAATTGATGATAAAGCAATTTATCCGTCAAAAGTTGTTTGTATTGGTAGAAATTATGTGGACCATATAAAAGAATTAAACAATGAAACACCTGACAATATGGTATTTTTTAATAAACCAAATTCTTCTATTTCTCAAGAATTAAGATTTCCAAAGGGCTTTTCAAGTTGTCATTATGAAGCTGAAATATCATTTTTAATTGAAGAAAATTCAATTAGTGCAGTTGGCTTTGGTTTAGATTTAACTTTAAGGGAAGTTCAAAGTAAACTAAAACAAAAAGGTCTTCCTTGGGAAAGGGCAAAAGCCTTTGATGGAAGTGCTGTATTTTCTCATTTTGTACCTTTAAATAAAGTTATTGAAGATTTACAAGTTGAATTATATATTAATGGTGAACTTAAACAAAAAGGTGGAGTTGATTTAATGATAAATAAACCCGCTGATATTATAAAAGAAATAAGAACATTTATGAGTTTTGAAGATGGGGATATCCTAATGACAGGTACTCCAAGTGGTGTGGGAGAATTTAAGCAAGGTGATATATTCCTTGGTAAAATCCTACAAAAAAATGAAGTGTTAGTTGAAACAAGATTTCAAGTAATATAAGGAGTTAAAATGGAATATAATGAGTTAACACCTGAAGAAATTAGAGTTATTGAAAATAAAGGAACAGAATATCCTTTTAGTGGTAAGTTTAATGATTTTTATGAAGAGGGTATTTATACTTGTAGAAAATGTAATACACCTTTATATAAAAGTGAAGATAAATTTACTTCAGGTTGTGGATGGCCTAGTTTTGATGATGAAATTGAAGGTGCTGTTAAAAGAGTACCTGATGCTGATGGTAGAAGAATTGAAATAGTTTGTGCTAATTGTGGTGGACATTTAGGTCATGTGTTTGAAGGTGAAGGTTTTACTCCTAAAAATACTAGACATTGTGTTAATTCAGTATCTTTAGATTTTAAGGGGAAATAATGAATAACATAAAATATGCATATTTTGCAAGTGGATGTTTTTGGGGAACTGAATATTTCTTTGAAAACTTTAAGGGAGTTAAATCAGCAGTATCTGGTTATATGGGAGGTCATATTGATAATCCCACATATGAAATGGTTTGCTCAGGTTTAACTGGTCATTTAGAGTGTGTTAGAGTTGAATATGATGAAAATGAAGTAACATATGATGAACTTGTAAAACAATTTTTTGAAACACACGACTTTACTCAGACAAATGGACAAGGTCCTGATATAGGTAGTCAATATTTATCGGGTATTTTTTATGATACACCTGAAGAAAAAGCTATATGTATTGATTATATAAAAAGACTTACAGATATGGGTTATAATGTTGCAACAACTTTATATAGTATGGCTAAATTTTATGAGGCTGAGGGTTATCATCAAGATTATTACGCAAGGCACAATAAGGTGCCTTACTGTCATATGTATAGGAAAATATTTTAAGCAACTACACCTAAAATATAATAAATAGGTTTTCCATCAAGTTTTTCAAGTGTAACATTGTATTTATTTGACCAATGTTCAACTTCTTGGTGGAACTCTTCTAAAATTTCATCCGCATCGTTTTCATCACATTTAATTTTTAAATAATCTGTTTTATTAGAAAGTCCAACATATGCGTTCATTTTCTTTAAGTGATCATTTAAAGAAAAGATATGTTTTGAAAATTTATCAAAATCTTTAGTTACAGAAATCATTTTTTCAGCTTGCTTCATTGAAGCTTCACTTTTTGAATATCCTAGTTGAGATAATAAAACCTCTGGAGATACTTCTATTTGCATTTTAAATATCCTTTTATCATTTATTATATGTAATGTTACCAAAAAAGATTTAACCATTAATTAATATTAATCGTTACAATATAAAATTATTAAAATAGATTTTTTTGGACACCTATTTTTTCTTCACCTAAAGCTTTTAACCTAAAAGTATGTCTATGTTCATCACTTCTTCCATATTTTTTTATAGCTTCAACATGTATTTTTGTTCCATATCCTTTGTGTTTTTCAAATGAATATTCTTTGTATTTTGGGGCAATCTCATCCATATATCTATCACGACTTACTTTTGCTAATATTGAAGCTGCACTTACTTCTTTTATAGTTGCATCTGCTTTGATAAGATGTTGTAAAGTATTTATTCCAAAAGATGTATTTCCATCCATAAGAAATTCATCACAATTATCTTTTAGATTTTCCATTATTTCAAGTATAGATTCTTTTAAACATGTACTAATACCTTTTGAATCAATTTCTTTGGCACTTTTAAAAACAATATGATAGTAGCAATTGTTTTTTACTATATCAAATAATTCATTTCTTTTGTTTTGAGATAGTTTTTTTGAATCATCTAATTCTAAAATATTCTTATCTTTTTCATTTATAAAAATTGCACCAGCAACACATAAAGGCCCTGCAATTGGTCCACGTCCAGCTTCATCTATTCCACATAACATTTAAAAATAACCTTTTTTATATAAAATACTTGACATTAATTCACTCAAGTGCTATAATTTTATTAGCAGTTAAATTAAAGGAGTGCTAATTATGAATAAATTATTCGAAAAACTAACAAACCAAATGCATGAAACAATAGACTCGTCTGTTGCTTTAGCATTACATAATAAAAATCAAGAAGTAGATATTATACATTTTTTATGGTCATTATTAACTAATACAAATTCAGTTTTAAACCAATTGTTAAATAAAATGAATGTAGATAAAGCAGCAATTGAATTAGAAGCAAAATCATATGCTCAAAAATTACCACAGGTATCAAGTGTAACAAAAGATAATATTAAAATCTCAAGAAACTTTGCAAATTCACTACAAAATAGTGAAGGGCTTATGGTAAATCTAGGTGATAAATATATAGCTGTTGATACATGGCTTATAAGTAACTTTGATCAAAAAGAGTTAAAAGATGTATTAGGTAAATATATTGATTTAAAAGAAGCAAAAAAAGAGCTTGAGGCTATGAGAGCAGGAGCTACAATTGATTCACAAAGTAGTGATGAAAATTTAGAAGCTTTAAATAAATATGGAATCGATTTAAATAAAAAAGCTATTGATGGGGAATTAGATCCTGTTATTGGTAGAGATGAGCAAATTCAAAGAATGATGCAAATTCTTATTAGAAAAACAAAAAATAATCCAATACTTTTAGGAGAACCAGGAACTGGTAAAACAGCTATTGCTGAAGGCTTAGCTCAAAGAATAGTAAATAAAGATGTACCTTTATCTTTACAAAATAAGAAAGTTGTAACTTTAGATATGAGTTCAATGATAGCAGGGGCAAAATATAGAGGTGAATTTGAAGATAGATTAAAAGCTGTAATTGATGAAGTTAAAAAAGCTGGTAATATAATTTTATTTATAGATGAAATTCACACTATTATAGGAGCAGGTGCATCTGAAGGTAGTATGGATGCAGCTAATATTTTAAAGCCATCATTAGCAAGGGGTGAATTACATACAATAGGTGCTACAACACTTAAAGAGTATAGAAAGTATTTTGAAAAAGATGCCGCAATGCAAAGAAGATTTCAACCTGTTAATGTTGATGAACCATCTGTAAACGAGGCTTTACAAATATTAAGAGGTATAAAAGAGAAACTTGAAACTCACCATAATGTTACAATTAATGATAGCGCATTAGTTAGTGCAGCTAAATTAAGTGACAGATATATCTCAGATAGATTTTTACCAGATAAAGCTATTGACTTAATAGATGAAGCAGCAGCTGAATTAAAAATGCAAATAGAATCAGAGCCAATTGTATTATCAACAATTAAAAGAGAAATTCAAACATTAAATGTTGAAAAAGAAGCTCTTAAAATGGAAAAAACAAAAAAGAATGATGATAGATTAAAAGAGATAGAAAAAGAGTTAGCTAATAAAAATGAAGAAAAACAAAATTTAGAAGCTAGATTTGAAAATGAAAAACATACATTTAATGCAACTAGTGAAATAAAAGCAAAAATTGATGAATTAAAAAATAGTGCAGCTAGAGCAAAAAGAGATTCAGAATTTGAAAAAGCAGCTCAAATTGAATATGGAGAAATTCCACAACTTGAAGCTAAAATCAAAGAAAATGAAGAAAAATGGAATCAAATGCAAAAAGAGGGAACTCTTTTAAGAAACTCTGTTGATGAAGAAGCAATTGCTAGTATTGTTAGTAGATGGACAGGAATACCTGTTAATAAAATGATGGATTCTGAAAAACAAAAAGTTTTAAAAGTTGAAAATGTATTAAGAGAAGAAGTAATAGGACAAGATGAAGCTTTAAAAGCTATAAGTAGAGCAATTAAAAGAAATAAAGCAGGTCTTAGTGAAGATTCAAGACCAATAGGTTCATTTATGTTCTTAGGACCAACAGGAGTAGGTAAAACTGAAAGTGCTAAAACATTAGCAAGATTTTTATTTGATGATGAAAAATCATTAATAAGATTTGACATGAGTGAATATATGGAAAAGCATGCTGTATCTAGACTTATTGGTGCAGCTCCAGGATACGTTGGATATGAAGAGGGTGGTCAATTAACAGAGGCTGTTAGAAGAAAACCTTATAGTGTAATTTTATTTGATGAAATTGAAAAAGCACATCCTGATGTATTTAATATTCTTTTACAAGTATTAGATGATGGAAGGTTAACAGACAATAAAGGTGTAACTGTTGACTTTAAAAATACAATTATAATTTTAACTTCAAATATTGGAAGTTCGAAGATTATTGAAATCAGTGATAAAGATGAAAGAAGAAAAGAAGTTCTAAATGATCTTAAAGGGCACTTTAGACCTGAGTTCTTAAATAGACTTGATGATATAGTAATCTTTGAGCAATTAGGTCTTGAAGCAATTACAAATATTGTTGATATAATGTTTAATACAATTAAGAAAAAAGTTGCACAAAAAGATATTGAAATTAGTTTAACATCAAGTGCAAAAGAGTATATTGCTAAGGTTGGATTTGATCCAGTTTATGGAGCTAGACCTCTAAAAAGAGCTATTTATGAAGTAGTTGAAGATAGACTTGCTGATTTAATTTTAGAAGATAAAATCATTGAAGGAAGTAAAGTAGAGTTTGATTTTGTAAATGATGAGGTTGTAGCAAATATTTCTTAAAATATAAACTTATTTTAAGTTATGTTTAACTATAATCCACGACTTATATTAGGGAAGTAGAGGAACTTAAAATGAAAAGAACTTATCAACCGCATAATACTCCAAGAAAGAGAACTCACGGTTTCAGAGTTAGAATGTCTACTAAAAATGGTAGAAAAGTTATCAAAGCTAGAAGAGCTAAAGGTAGAAAGAGATTAGCTGTTTAAGCAAGTCTTTTAGACTTAACAATTCTAAAAAAATAAATTGGCTATATAAAAACGCTAAAAAATGGCACACGCCTTCTTTTATCGTTTTTTTCAGCCAAAACACTCAATTAAAACTCGCATTTATAACATCAAAAAAAGTCGGTAACGCATGTATTAGAAATAAATCTAGACGTAGAGTTAGAGCTATTGTCAAAGATTATGAAGATAAAATTGTAGTTGGTGATTATATATTTGTTATGAAAAATGAAATAAACGAAAAATCACATACACAACTTATCAAAGATTTTCAATTTGCTTTTAAAAGAATGAAGCTGTTCAAAAATGAAAAAAATATTTAAGTATTTAATTAGTTTTTATCAAAAATATTTAACTGTTTTAGCTTTTGGATCATGTAGATATTACCCAACTTGCTCCAATTATGCACAACAACAATTTGATAACAATACATTTTTTAAGGCGATTTATTTTACAATATTGCGCATATTAAAATGTAACCAGCTATTTGATGGTGGGATAGATTATCCTGTAGTGAATTTTAAGAGTGTTCAAAATCTTAAGTATAAAAAAATCAAAATAGTATACTGGTTCGTACCAACAAAGAATGGTAAGTATTTTGTAGTAAAAAATCGGGAGTGGAATAGTAATAATGAATCAAGTCAATAACAATAATGGTATGCAAAAAAGAATGCTAATAATGACACTAGTAGTGTTTGCATTTTTTATAGCTTATGAATTTTTAG
The DNA here is from genome assembly GCA_937138295.1 of uncultured Campylobacteraceae bacterium. Lineage (GTDB taxonomy): Bacteria > Campylobacterota > Campylobacteria > Campylobacterales > Arcobacteraceae > JALRJW01. Next base: position 5,319 of record CAKZOX010000013.1, on the reverse strand, counting down.
TGTTAAAGCCTCAACAAGAAGAGCAAGCAGCTAAATTAAAAACAGAGCAACAAGAAGCTTCTAAAAGTACACCTGAAGCAACTCCAACTGCTTCATCAACACCAAGTATGGAAAAATCAATAGATTTACTTTCAACAAAAGTAATTGCTGATAAAGAGATTGTTAGTGTGGTTGAAACTGCAAGAAATACAATCGAAATTGATAAATTTGGTAGAATTGCTCAAGTTACATTAAAAGATTTAAAATACCATGACGAAGATGGTAATCAAATTAAATTATTTGAAGCTAATCAGTTAAGACCTTTAGAAGTTAGGTTTGCAGATGCAAACATAAATAAAGAAGCTTTCCAAACAGTTGTTTCAGTTAGTTCTCAAAAAGTTGATGCAAGTACTGAAAAACAAGAATTAGTTTTAAAGCAAGAGTTAGAGGGTACAACTTTAACTAAGAAATTTACTTTTTATCCAAATGGTCATTATGATTTAGATGTTAAGTCTACAAATGGACAAAAATTCTTTATTACAAACGGTTATAGACCAAATGTATTAGCAGACCTTTATGCTGTACATGGAATGTTAGTTAAAAAATTAGATGGCACTTTAGAAACTATTGAAGATGGAGACTTAGATAAGTCTGTAAACTTCAATGATGTTAAATTTGTATCAAGTTTTGACAGATATTATGCAACTGTTGCGTATAATTTTGATAAACTATTAAATGTATCTTTAATGCCTGATAAAAATGAAGATCCACAAGCGTTCATTCATGGTAATGATGGTATTTCATTTTCTGGTTATATGGGACCAAAAAACTTTAATGATTTAAGTGCATTAAACAAAGAATTAACAGATGTTATTGAATATGGTTGGTTCACATTCTTAGCTAAACCTATGTTTGTATTCTTACAGTTTTTACAAGGATACATTGGTAACTGGGGTTGGACAATTGTTGCATTAACTATTATTGTTAAACTTGTTTTATATCCTTTATCATATAAAGGTATGGTGTCTATGAATAAGTTAAAAGACTTAGCACCAAAAATGAAAGAGATTCAAGAAAAGTATAAAGACGATAAACAAAAACAGTCTATGCATATGATGGAATTATATAAAAAACATGGTGCTAATCCAATGGGTGGGTGTTTACCATTAATTTTACAAATTCCAATCTTCTTTGCTATCTATAGAGTTTTATTAAACGCTATTGAATTAAAAGGTGCAGAGTGGATTTTCTGGGTGCAAGACTTAGCAGAGATGGATCCATATTTCGTGTTACCTATTTTAATGGGTGCAAGTATGTTTTTACAACAAAAGATTACACCAAATACATTACAAGATGAAACGCAAAGAAAGATATTCCAGTTCTTACCGGTTATCTTTACTTTCTTCTTCTTATGGTTCCCAGCAGGTTTAACGCTTTACTGGTTTACAAACAACGTGTTCACTATTGCTCAACAATACTCTATTAATAGAATGTTTGAGAAAAAAAGAGAAGCTCTAAAGAATAAATAGGAATTTAGTCATGATACAGTTTGAAGCAGATTGTCTTGAAAAAGTTTATGAATTAGCTAAAAAAGAATTTAACTGTTCTATTACAGAACTTGAAATAGAGATTTTACAACAGCCTAAAAAGGGATTTTTAGGCATTGGTAAAAAATCTGCAATAATTAAAGTATGCTATAAAGATAATTGTACTATTTACGAACAAGAACCTCAAGCAGAAATTGTAAAATCAAAAGATATTAATATTGAAGAAGTTTCAGTAAAAATATCTCAAAGTAATGAAGTTAAAGTTCAAGAAGAAAAACCAAAAGAAGTTTCTAATGAAGAACTTTATAAAAATGATCCAAAAGTTGAATCGAAAGAGGAAGTTTTTGGAAAGTTTTATGATGAAGATATTTCTCAAGAAGATTCTAAATTAGTTATCAAAAAAGATAAGCAAGAAATAATTGATGAAGTTAAAAAAGACATAAATATCCTTTTTGGAAAAATATGTTTTGAATTAGATGAAATTACAGTAGACTTTTATGATGAAGAAACATTATATATAGAGTTTACAGGTAATGATGCTGCATTATTAATTGGTAAAGAGGGATATAGATATAAAGCTCTTTCTTATGTTTTATTTAACTGGATTAATGACAAGTATAATTTAATGTTAAGACTTGAAGTTGCTGAGTTCTTGAAAAATCAAGAGGAATCTATTTATACATATTTAGGTCCTGTAATAGAGATTATTAAAGAACAAGGTAGCTATAAAACAAAACCACTTGATGGAATTTTAGTTCACATTGCACTTAAAAAATTAAGGGATGAATTCCCTGATAAGTACGTAGCAGTTAAGACAAATGTTAAAGGTGAAAAATATGTACTTGTTAATGAGTACAGAAATAAAGAGGATTATAGTTATTGATTGATAATAGTACTATTGTTGCCATTGCAACAGCTAATGGAATTGGTTCCATTAGCATCTTAAGACTTTCAGGTAAAAATGCATTAAGCATTGCCAAAAAAATAACTAACAAAGAAAATTTTCAACCAAGACTTGCAACCTTAGCTAATATTCACGATAATAATCAAAATATCATTGATGAAGCTTTAATTTTATATTTTAAAGCTCCATTCTCATTTACAGGTGAAGATGTTGTTGAATTTCAATGCCATGGTGGTGTTGCGATTGCTAACATGCTTATAAATGAAATCTTGAAATATGATGCAAGATTAGCCCAACCTGGCGAATTTTCAAAAAGAGCATTTTTAAATAATAAGATTGATTTATCAAAAGCTGAAGCTATCTCAAAAATAATTGAAGCTAGAAGTGAAGATGCTGTTAGATTATTGGCAAAACAATTAAAAGGCGAATTAAAAGATTTCGTAAATGAAATTAGAGAAGATTTACTTTTTATGTTAGCATATACAGAAGTTACAATTGATTATGCTGAAGATGATTTACCTGATGATATTCTTGAAACTATTGAAAGAAAAATAGACAATACTATTATAAAGTTAGATAATACCCTTGATGCTTCAAAAAGAAGAGAAGGAATGATTGAAGGCTTTAAAGTTGCTATTATTGGTAAACCAAATGTTGGAAAATCTTCACTTTTAAATAAACTTTTAAATTTTGAAAGAGCTATTATTTCAGATATTGCAGGAACTACTAGAGATACAATTGAAGAATCTGTAAAAATTGGAACTCATATTATAAAAATTGTTGACACCGCTGGAATTAGAAATGCTGATGATACAATTGAAAAAATAGGTATAGAAAAATCTATTCAAGCAATTGATGAAGCAGAAATTGTAATAGCTTTATTTGACAATAGTAAAGAGTGTGATGATGAAGATTTAAGGATTATTGATTTACTTTCTCAAAACAATCATAAGCAAATTATCAAAGTATTAAATAAAGCAGATTTAGAAAATAAATTTGATAAATCAAAAATAGATGAGCATATTGAAATATCTACAAAACAAGATATTAAACCATTAATTCAAGCTGTAGAAAAAATACTAGATAAAAATACTCATAGTGATGAAATGAGTCTTATTTCAAAAAGACAAGTTGTAGCTGTTGAAAAAACACTTTACAATATTGAAAATGCTAAAACTCCTCTTGAAACAGGAGAATTAGAATTTTTTGCCCATTATATAAATGAGGCAATTTTAGAGATTTCAAATATTACTAGACCATATGAAAATGATGAAATGTTAGATGTAATGTTTGGAGAGTTTTGTTTAGGTAAGTAGTTTTTACAATTTTAAGTAAGAATAAATATTCTTACTTAGGTATTGTATAATCAATTAATTTTGCGTTTTCTTTTGCAATATCAATCCATGAATCACAGTTGAACTCTATTTCAACTACTCCACCCATTTTTATTTCTTCTTTTAATCCAACTAATGTTAAGGCTAAAGCTGTAACAGAAGGATTATGGGCTACTAAAACCATTGTATTTACAGTATCAAATGTATATGTGATAGTTTCTATCATCTCATTTACATATGCCATATATAGTACTTCATTATACATAATAGATTTTCTGTAGTTAAGTTCTTCTGCAATAATCTCAGAAGTTTGTCTAGTTCTTTTTGCTGGACTAGAGACTATTAAATCACAAGTAGATTTTTGATTCTTCAAAAAAGCTCCAATTGCGTGTGCATTATCTAATCCTTCTTGTGTAAGAGGTTTATCATAATCATCACCAATTTTTGAATCATCTTTTTGTGTATGTCGAACTATGTATAACTTTTTCATCCAAATTTTCCTAAAAACATTTAATTGATATATTTTAAAAGAAATTTCCTTTTTTTGAAATAAAAAAATTATTAAATTTTTTTATTTGTTAAAATTTATTGGATATAATTTATTAAAATTCATAAATATTAACGGAGAAGTAGTTTTGGGATATGATTTAGATAAAAAACTTGTAATAGCAATTTCATCAAGAGCCCTTTTTGACCTAGAAGAAGAGAATAAAATCTTCGAAGAAAAAGGTTTGGATGAATACTATAAATATCAAATTGATAATGAAGATTTATTGCCAAAAAAAGGTACAGGTTTTAGACTTGTAAAAAATCTTTTAAACATAAACAATGATTTTCCAAATGATAAACAAGTTGAAGTAATTATCATGTCTAGAAATAATTCAGCAACTAGTCTTAGAATAACAAAAGCTATTCAAGATTATAAACTTGATATTCAAAGAAGTGCTTGGAGTGGAGGAAATGAAATTTCTAAGTATCTTAAACCTTTTAAAGTTGATTTATTTTTATCTGCAAATGAGAAGGATGTACAAGATGCTATAAATGAAGGTATTGCAGCTGCTAGAATTTTACCTTATGAAGATGTGGATAGTGAGAATATAAATCAAGTTAAAATTGCATTTGATGGTGATGCTGTATTATTTTCAGAAGAATCAGAAATAATTTATAAAACTCAAGGTTTAGAAGCATTTTTAAAATTTGAAAAAGAAAATGCAAACAATCCATTAAATTACGGTCCCTTCGCTCAATTACTAAGAGTAATTTCTAATATTCAAGCTAAATATCCAGAAGAAAAAACACCAATAAGAACTGCTTTAATAACAGCAAGAAACTCTCCTGCCCATGAAAGAGTAATCAGAACTCTTAATCAATGGGGAGTAAGACTTGATGAAGCATTCTTTTTAGGTGGAGTTGATAAATATGAAGTTGTAAAGGCATTTGGGGCTGATATTTTCTTTGATGATCAAGATGTTCATTTAGAAAGTACTTCAAAACTTACACCAAGTGCGAAAGTATTATATAAAAAAGAATCGATTTTAAATAGAATTTAAAGGAG
>CAKZOX010000012.1 GCA_937138295.1 uncultured Campylobacteraceae bacterium | reverse complement strand
TACAGACTCACCTAAAATATCTTTAATTTTTTTAGTAATAGATTCAAATTTTTCTTCTATTTCTTTTTTCTCTTCTTCATTTTGTTCAACTTTAGGAGCTTCACAAGCAGTAATATCTTTGAATTCCCACTCTTTATAAGCACCATACATTGGAGTTACAATTTCATCAATCTCTTTATCATCTAAAATTAAAACTTCAATATCATTTTTCTTGTATGCTTCTAATAAAGGAGAGTTTCTTAATACTTTTTCATTTTCACCAACAATAAAGTAAATAGCTTTTTGTTCAGAATCAGCATTTTCTTTATATTTTTCTAATGAAGTAGTTTTACCCTCTTCAGTTTTTGTAGTTTTAAATCTTAATAAATCTAAGATTAACTCTTTATTTGTGAAGTCTTGGTAAGCACCCTCTTTTAAAGGTCTTGTATACTCTTTTGTAAACTCTTCATATTTTTCTTCATCTTTAGAAAGTTTTTTAATCTCATTTAAAACTTTTTTTACAGATGCTTGTTTGATGTTTGCTAAGATTCTATTTTCTTGTAAAATCTCTCTTGAAACATTTAATGGTAAATCTTCAGAATCAATAATACCTCTTACAAATCTTAAGTAAGTTGGTAATAACTCTTTTTCATCATCAGTAATAAATACTCTTTTAACATAAAGCTTAACACCTGGTTGGAAATCAGCTCTATACATATCCATTGGTGCAGTTTTTGGAATATAGAAAAGTGTTGTATATTCATTTACACCTTCAGCTTTTGTGTGAATTGTAAGCATTGGATCTTGAGAATCATGAGAAATTGATTTATAGAAATCATTGTATTCATCAGCTTTTAATTTAGCTTTTGGTTGCATCCATAAAGCTGTTGCTTCATTGATTTTTTCTCTTCTATCTTCGATAGTTTTTTTATCTTCTTTTCCAGCTTTTTTATCATCTTCTGATAATTCTTCAGTAACTTCTTCTTTGTAGTTTAAGAAGATTGGGTAAGCAATATGGTTAGAGTATTTTCCAACAATATTTTCGATTCTTGCTTTACTTGCAAACTCTTGGGCTTCTTCATCTTTTAATTTAATATAAATAACTGTTCCTGATGATTCTTTAGTACAAGGTGCTAAATCAAACTCACCAGTTCCATCTGAAGACCATTTATAAGCAATCTCTTCCCCAGCTTTTTTAGAGATAACATCTACTTTTGAAGCTACCATAAATACTGAATAAAAACCAACACCAAATTGACCAATTAAGTTTGAATCTTTTTTAGCATCACCAGTTAAATTATCAATAAATGATTTAGTTCCAGATTTAGCAATAGTACCAATTGAAGCGATTAAATCTTCTTCATTCATACCAATACCATTGTCAATAATAGTTAAAGATTTATCATCTTCATCAAAAGTGATATTAATCTCACCTGCCCAGTTTTCATACTGAGATTTTAAATTGTCATCAGTTAATCTTAAATAGTTTAATTTATCAATAGCATCACTTGAGTTTGATACTAATTCTCTTATAAAAATCTCTTTATTTGAGTATAAAGAGTGTGTCATTAAATGTAGTAATTGACCTACTTCTGTTTGAAATTGATGTTTTGCCATCTTAATTTCTCCTATAAATTTTTTATTTTATTGAGTAATTTTAACAAAACTTTATAAAAGAAAGCTAAAGTTTTAATATAAATTAGCACTTTTTTATTTTGAGTGCTAATTTTAGTAATTTTAATTATGTATTTTTATTTTGACAATTTTGCAATAAACTATCTAATTGAGTTTTTAAATCGTTTAATTTCTTTGTAGTTTTTAAGAGATTTTCAGATGATTCAATAGCTATATCTTCACTCATATCTATTTGTTTAATAACTTCTGATTTATTTTCAAGTTCACTTATAATATCTTCAAACTCTTCAGTTAATGTTTCAAGTTTTTGGGAAGCTAACTGAGACTGTTCTAAAGCAGTTTGGGAATAATTTACAACTGAATTTACTTTATCAATAAAACAATTCATATCATCAGCCATTTCAATAAACTCTTTTTCTGAATCAATCTGGATTGGTTCTAACTCTGATATTTCTGTATTTCCCAAATTCTTATATTTTTGAATAAATTCTCTAGCATGAGCCTCTATTTGCTTTAATTGCACAAGTGAATAAAGAGCAAAAATAAATAAAAATGCAAAAGATAAGAACTGAAAATTTTTAATAAAAGCTGTTTTTTCTTCAAAATGAGCAGTATATAAACTTACAACTTCATCTACTTCGTCTAATAAAAGATTGTTATTTTTGTAAATATACTCAATTAACTGACTTAATTTTGCTATATCATTATTTAATAAAGCTGTTTCAAAAGCCTTTGTATTATCTTCAAAAAGTTTCCAAAAATTTGTTACTTTTGATATTTGATTTATAATATTCTGTGTTGGTGCAGGTGAAATCTTCAATATTTCATTTCCATTTTTTAGAATTTCTAAACCAAAATTAAACTCATTTATTGCTTCATTAATCTCTTTAAAATCATAACTTTTTGTTTGATATAAATAAAATATATTTTTTGTAATTTTCTGTGTTAACATTCTTTGCTTACCCGCAATATTAATTACACTTGCATCTTTAATATTTAATTGATTTAAATAAATACTAATTGAGATTACAGAAAAAATTGATAAAAATAAAAAGAACCCTAAAATTTTAATTTTCTGACTAACACTAATTTTTTTCATAATTATATTCCTAAATATATACTTCTTAATTCATCTTCTTTATTAACTGAAACCTTACTCTTATCAATACTTATTACTTCATTTCTAGTTAATCTTTTTAAAACTCTAGAGAGTGTTTCTGGCTGAATATGTAGTAATAATGATACTTCATTTCTTTTTAGTTCATTAAACATTTCTAAATCATTTATCAGCATAAATGCAACTTTACTTGTTGCATCAAATACTAATTCTCTATTTACAATACATTGTAATTGTTGATTTTTGTAAATTAATTCATTAATAAATTTTAATACCAATTCATCTTGATTTAAGAACTCTTCTTTAAATCTTTTAAAATCAAGGGACAATAGCATACTATCTCTAATAAATTCACTATTTGAAAAACAGTTGATTTTATTATCATTTAAATTTGAAATCTCCGAAATAATCGTATTTGGATAAACATAATATAAAAAAATCTCATTATCATATTTATCAATTTTATAAATTTTCAATAAACCGTCTACCAAAAAAAGTAACTTATCAGTACTTTCTGATTCATAAAAAAGTACAGTATTCTTTTCATATGAAGAAAGGTGTGACATAGAAACAATAATATCAATACTTTTTTCATCAAGGTGACTAAACAAATTAATTGACTTAATAGCATCTTTTATATTCATATATCTACTTTTTAAAAATATTCTTTATTTTAATTAAACCAAACTGAAATCCACTATATTTCATTAATTTAGCTAATTGTTTCCATTGGGGTTTGTCATAACAAGGATTAGGACATTTTCGACATTTAGGCTTAATTTCATGGGGACATTCTTTTAATCTATCAAAGGAGTAGTTTATAAGTGTATGACACTCATCACATAAACAAAGTTCAAGGCTGTATTTTTTTTCTTTATAATCTAAAGTATAAGCTTTTTTATCTTGATGATTATGTTTGTCTTCACAAAACTTTGTAAAAAACTTATCTAATATCTTTATTTCACACTCAAACTTCTCTTGGGTCATACTACTTTTATTACCTTATCTTTGTTTTGTAAAATCTTTCTAACTCTATCTTGCCATAAACTACCAAACTCTTGTTTTTCTTCTAAAGAAGCTTGGTTTTGCATCATTTTTTGCATTAATTCTTGTGTTTTTGGCTCAAATGGTATTTCATTTGGATTATATAATAATTCTACTGTTTCACCAGTATCAACTCTTTTAAACTTTGCACTAGAAGAGATGTTATCATTAAAATTAATTAAATCGTATCTTTTAAACTTTCCATTTAGACCTTTAAATCCAGTGGTACAGGTTGCACCTGTAATTTGCCCCATTACATTTGCAATAACTCCTGCAACGCCCTCTTTTTCATCCTCTTTAAAAGATACAAAGATTTCACCTCTTTTTGGTATTTCATCTTTATATAACTCTTTTAAAGCAACTTGAGTCATTAAATAAGCCCCAGCAACAGTAGGACAACTGTGTCCAGCAGACTTTACAACATCTAAATAATTAAACTCAACAATTCCATCTTCAAATACACCTAAAAAATCTGACAAATCATCTTTTAATACTATTTTCTCTACTTCATCAAAAAACTTTGGATAATTCATTTTTCGTCCTTAATTTAAAATCCACCTAGTTTTGCTTTTACTTCATCACTAGCCATACTTATATTCCAAACTGGTTCCCAAACCAAATCAATATCAACTTTTTGAACATCAGGTAATTCTCTTAAAACTGCTTCTTGAACCCATTGTAATATCATTTGATGTAAAGGACACGATTTTGTACTTAATGTCATTGTAACAATAACTTCCATATTTTCATCACAAACTGCATCATAAATTAATCCCATTTCTACAAGATTAAAACCAACTTCTGGGTCAAGTACAGTTGAAACTGCTTTAAAAATCTCTTCTTTAGTGTACATTTTATTCTTCCTTATAATTTATCATAAATAAAATATCTTTTAACAAAAATATTGCCCCAACAAATAAAAAACTAATCCCACTTTTAAAAACTATATAATCTGCATTTAATATTCCATAAGCACAAATAAAAACTCCAATTGATGATAAAAGTAATTGAAAATTTGCACTCTTTTTTGGAATCATATCACTTAACATTGGTATTTTCTTTTTACCAACTAAAGGTGAAAATCTTTCATACCAAACTAAAAATGGAATGATTTTATATAAGTGTCCTATTATTAAAAAACTCAAAAAACCTATAATCCCAAACCAAGATATACAAAGTAAAAGTCTTTCACATGGATAAACTACATATAAAAAACTAAGAAATAAAGCTATTAAAAAACTAAAGTAAGAAAATATCATACTTTTAAAATAAATATCAGCCTCTATTCTAGCTCTTGTTTTATAGATTATATATATCTGATAAAAATATAAACATAATGCAATAAATGTGAAATTATAAGCTAAATATTCAAAAAATTTAATATGAGTAAGACTAGATATAAGCATACTTGTAATACCAATTGATAAAATTGCAAGTGCCACTTTTACATACTTCCATGAAAAGTTATGACTTAACCAAAACATTGGTAATAAAACTAAACTCATTCCCATTACAGTTATTCCAACATAACCTATTAATACAAAATAAACATGACTTTTAAGTAAGGCATAAATATCAATATTAATAATTCCAGCATATCCCAAAGCTAATACTAATCCAATTATCAAACCTATTAATAAAAAAATATTTGCAAGTAAAACTGTTAGCATTACAAAGTTTAGTTTCTTTACTTTTTTTATAGTTAAAAAGGTTTCAAATAAAAATATAAAAAATGAAATAAAAGCTATTACACCACCAAAAGGCAATAGTAAAGGATAATAAAGAAATCCAAAAGCCATTAAAACAGTACCAATTAAAAGTAAAGGATAAATCACATAATACAAATCAACAGCAAAATGCCCTACTTCTAAAACTACAGGTATAAGCTGAGCCATTGCACCAAATATTATCATCATAATAAAGCCAAGCAAAAATAGATGTATCCAAGCTAAAGTATCACTATTTAAACTATATAAATTTGTAACATCAATATTAAATAATAATAAAATACTAGAAAGATAAACTATAGCTCCAATTATTAAAAATGGAGCTATTAGTTTAAAAGGAGGGGCGAATTCTTGGGAGATATTCATGTTTTTTTCTTGATAAAATTAACCATTGCAAGTATTTTGTGTAAAATCTGTTGTGTTTTGAACATCAGATTTTCTACTAAATACTACTTTTACTTTTCCATCTTCTGTAGTCTCTTCTTCAAAATCAAACTCTTGCTGAACTTTGGAGAATAATCCAGCTGGAGATTTATGATTAATCATAATTAATTTTGAATTATCATCAAGAAGTTGTAATCCAGCCATAGCATTTACCATAGGATGAGGAGGTTCACACATACTTGTATCAAAACAATAAACTGTAAAACCTGCTGCTTCTTCTTTAAAAAAATCTACTGTTGCTCCTGCAACTTCAACTTTTTCCATGATAAACTCTTTTTATTTACCAATTTTTGCAGCTATTGCTTCAATATCTGCTTGACTTAAAGGTTTTGATTGAGCTACCATAAGACCTTTCATAGCTCCACCATAAGTTCCATTTTTATAACCAACTAAAGCATCAATAATCTCTTGCTTTGTCATATCTTTAATAACTTTACTTTTTCCTAAAGCTACTTTTTCACCATTTGCACCATGACATGCTACACATTTACTATATGATGCATTTGCAAATAAAGCTGTTGAAGTCATTCCTAGTAACGCAACACTTAATAATACTTTTTTCATGTTTCTTTCCTTTTTTATGTTTGTAGAAGAATTCTAATATAAAAAAAAGAGTTTTTCCTTGACCTAAGTCAAAATTCTATAATAATAAATTAAATATAATAAAATAAAAAAGAAAGAGTATTTATGAAGAAATTAGCAGTAGCTTTTACAGGCCCATCAAATAGTGGAAAAACAACTTTAATAGTAAAACTATCTGAATATCTACAAGATCAAGGTTTTAAGGTTTGTATTATAAAACATGATCCAAAAGATAAAGCTACTTTTGATAAAGAGGGAAAAGATAGCTACAAATTCTCTCAAACAAAGGCAGATGTAGCCGTTGTTTCACCAAATAAAACTACTTTATTTAAACAATCTACCTCATCAATTGATGATATGGTTAAGTTATTTGGGGAATTTGATTATCTATTAGTTGAAGGATTAAAAACTTTACCTCTACCTAGAATTGCTATTTTTAGAAATGAAATCAATGAAGATTATTTATGTGTAAGCGATGCCATTGCAAGCGATGAAACAATAAAAGAAATTCCAAAAAGCCATGAGCATTTAAATTTAAATAATATATCTAAAATAGCCCAATGGATAGAGAAAAACGCTAAAAAGCTTTAGTTAAAAAAGTCCACTTTCTCACTAGAAAAAAACTTCCAATTTATTGGAACTATTTTTACTATTTCATCTTTGTTTATTGAAGTTAAATTTCTATTTAAAATCATATAACTATTACAGTTGTTTAACACACTCACCATTCCAGGAAGCCTTTTTCTTGATGGAGTAAAATATCTTCCATCAAAAAAACCTGGAACTAAAGTAGTCTTACCTTTTTTATTTTTTAAATCTTCACTTAATTTTGTTTCAATATAGTTATGAAATAAATCTTTAGTTCCTGATAGTTTTTGAATAATAGCTGTTCCAAAAACTTCAAATATTAAAGCTGAAGCCAAAGGGTTTCCAGGAAGATTTAAAACATAAGTAGAACCTATTTTCCCAAATACTGTTGGCTTACCTGGTTTTATATCAATTCCATTAAAAATAACTTCCATATCTGATTTATCAAAGGCCTCTTTCGTAAAATCAGCATCACCAACACTAACTCCGCCTGTTGTAATAATAAAATCAGCATGTAATGAATTTTTAATAGTCTCTTGCAAAGATTCAACACTATCTTGAGCCATTCCTGTAAAAGTAGCTTCACAACCTAACTCTTTAGCTCTTTCAAGAAATGTTGGTGTATTTGAGTTATAAACTTGATACTCTTTTATTTGTTCATAATGAAGCTTTAACTCCTCTCCACTTGTAAAAACAGAAACCTTAGGTTGTCTATATACTTTTATATGAGTTATTCCTTGAGAAGCCAAAAGTGTAACAGTAGCAAAATTTATTTCATCCCCTACTTTTATAAGCAAATCATCTTTTTGTACATCTTCACCAATAAATCTAATATGTTGATTTTCCTTTAAATCACTAGGTAATTTAATATTATTTTCATCAATTTTTTCAATTAACTCAATAGGAACTACAGCTTGAACAGAACTAGGAACCCTAGCACCTGTCATTATTTTTACACATTGACCTTGAGTTATTTGTGTTTGTTTATGGGAACCTGCAAATATATAATCAATAACCTCAACTTTTGCATTTGCATCATCTAAAATAACTCCATATCCATCCATAGCTGAATTATTATAAGTTGGAAGTGAATATTTTGCATAAACATCTTGGGCACTTATTCTTCCTCCACAATTTTCAAGTGAAACAATTTCATAAGATACTTCTTTGATACTTTCTTCAATAAGTTTAAGTGCTTCTTTTATACAAATTCCCATAAATCAAACCTTTTTACTATTTTTATAATGCTTTATTTTATCAAAACTATTTAAATATCCCTTTGACATAGGTCAAAATCAAATTAAATTTTTTCACTAAGTTTCAATGCTACATCAAAATCATCTGGGGTATTGATATTAAAAAACTCTTTAGAATTTTCAAAAAACAACTCCTTATAATCACAATGATTAATTAAATAATTAATTTTATGAATATCATTATCTAAACATTCTTGCACCTTTGAAGATATTGACTTATGAAAAACACCACATAAATTATGTCTATTAAAATCATCTTTTGCAACTACAATTTCACTTTGATTTGAAGCATCAAGCAATTTCAAAACTGTTTTATTTTCAATAAAAGGCATATCAACGGTAATAATAAAAACTTTATTCTCTTTTATATGTTTAAAAATGGAATTTAAAGCAATCATAGGAGAGTAAGTCTCATTTTCATCAAAAATCAAAAAGCTCTTATCTTCTAAGAAATTAAACTTATCATTTTTTGCTGAGATATAAACATTTTTAAATATTTTTGATAGTTTTAAATACTGATATTCTATTAAAGATTTATCTGTAAGTTTTAAAAGAGTTTTATCCCTTTTCATTCTACTACTTTTACCACCTGCTAAAACTACTGCACAAATATCTTCCATTCAAATCCTAAATACTTAAAAATTTCTATACTTTATATCAAAACTATATTTTGATTTTATTACCTTTGATAAATTAGTTTTATTATCACTGGTAATTTTACCTAAAGTTGATTTATGACTAATAAAATTTTGTAAATAATACCTCTTTTTATAGCCCTTTAATTCAAGAAAATCAAGCATTTTATAAATATCATTTAAAGTATAAATATCACTATGATATGTTGTTCTAATCTCAAAATCAATACTACTTTTTAGTAAAATATCTAATGTTTTTTCAAACTCTTCAAATTTATCTACTTTAGTTATTTTCTTTAAATTATATTCTAAACCTTTAAAATCTAAAGCCACAAAATCAATTAATTTTTCATCAATTAAAATCTTTACTAAACGTGGGTTCAAACCATTTGTATCAAGTTTTATATTATAATCCATACTTTTTAACTCTTTACAAATATCATAAAGTTCATTATGAATTGTTGGTTCACCTCCACATAAAACAACACCTTTTAGAAGATTTTTTCTACTTAGAAAAAAATCATAAATATCATTAAAACTGTAGTTTGCTTTTCCCAAAACTATTTCAGGGTTATAGCAAAAACTACAGCGCATATTACATTGGCTAAACCAAACAATAACCGATGGTGTTTTTTGAAAATCTAAAAGTGTAAAAGGTGTTAAAGAATCAATTATCTTTTTTTGTTTCCATGAAATAATCTCTTTGCTCATGTTCACCTTTTTTCCCAATATTAAAACTTTCAACAGGTCTGTGATAACCCATTACTCTTGTATAAACTACACATTTTGTTCTTTTATCCATGTTCTTCTTTAAAATCTGTTTTGTAGTCATCGTAAATCCTTTTTTTAGCTACATTTTTTATAATCTTCTATAATCTCTTCATCACATTTTGGACAATATTCGTGCTCACCACTTATATATCCATGTTTATCACACACCGAAAAAATAGGTGTTAATGTAATATATGGTAATCTAAAGTTTTCCATAACTGTTTTTAAAAATTCTCTTGTAGAATCAATTGATTCTAATCGTTCATTCATATATAAATGCAGTACTGTACCTCCTGTATATTTAGTTTGCAAATTATCTTGTTTTAGAAGTGCTTCAAAAGGGTCTTGAGTGAAGTCAACTGGTAATTGAGATGAATTGGTATAGTATATTTTTTCATCTTTTCCAGCTTGTAAAATATCTAAATAACGTTTTTTATCCTCCTTTGCAAACCTGTAAGTCGTACCCTCAGCAGGTGTTGCTTCAAGATTATATAAATTTCCACTTTTTTCTTGATAACTTTGGATTTTACCTCTAATAAAATCTAATACTTCAGTACTAAACTCTTCTCCAAAGCTTGTAGTAATATCCTCTTTATCATCACTAAAATTTCTAATCATTTCATTTATTCCATTAACTCCAATAGTAGAAAAATGATTTGCAAAACCTTTTAAATATCGCTTTGTATAGGGGTATAATCCATCTTCAAAAAGTTTATTTACTACAACTCTTTTTTTCTCTAAAGTACTAAAAGCCATATCAAGAAGATTTTCAAGATTTAAATAAAGTTCATCTTTATTATTTTTATATAAATACCCAAGCCTTGCCATATTAATAGTTACAACTCCAATACTTCCTGTCATTTCAGCACTTCCAAAAAGTCCATTTCCTCTTTTTAGAAGTTCCCTTAAATCAAGTTGTAACCTACAACACATACTTCTTACTGCACCTGGTTTATAAGCATTTGGATTTTCTATTTTTTTGCCATTTTCATCTAAAATATATTGGCTACCAACAAAGTTCTGAAAATAGCTTGAACCTATTTTTGCACTATTTTCAAGTAAAGTATCAACATTTTGACCATACCAATCAAACTCTTGAGTTATATTTACCGTTGGAATAGGAAAAGTAAAAGGTTGCCCTGATTTATCACCTTGGGTCATTACTTCATAAAAAGCTTTATTAATCATATTCATCTCATCTTGAAAATCTTTATATGTTAATTCTTCTAAAGAATTTACTCCTTTTATTTTTGCTTTTTTTACTAAAAATTCATTATTTTTAAAACTTTTAAATAGATGATAATCATTTAAAGTAGGTATTTGATCCTTTAAATCATCGGGAACCGTCCAATCTATAGTAACATTTGTAAATGGACTTTGCCCCCATCTTGAAGGAACATTTAAATTATATATAAAACTTCTAATAGCTTTTTTTACTTCTTTATAATCTAAATCATCAATAAAAACATAAGGGGATAAATAAGTATCAAAAGAGCTAAACGCTTGAGCTCCAGCCCATTCACTTTGAAGTATTCCAAGAAAATTTGCCATCTGTCCCAAAGCTTCTCTAAAATGCTTAGGTGGATTACTTTCAACCCTACCCCTAACTCCATTAAAACCCTCATTTAATAACTGTCTTAAACTCCAACCAGCACAGTATCCAGTTAAACAATCTAAGTCATGAATATGAATATCAGCATTTCTATGGGCTGCACCCTCTTTTTTAGAGTAAACTTTATCAAGCCAATAATTAGCTATTACTTTACCTGCTAAATTATTAACTAAACCAGAATTTGAATAACCTGTATTAGCATTTGCATTAATTCGCCAATCGTCTTTTAAAATATACTCTTCAACACTTTGTGTTGAATTAATAAAAGTTGTATCCTTTTGTAAACCTAAGATATGCTCCCTTTGCATTTTATGAAGAAATCTATATGTTATAAAAGATTTCATTACATCAAAATATTTATATTCAAATAGTGTTTTTTCAATCAAATCTTGAATCTTTTCTACTGAATCAATTTTATTAAATATAATGATTTTTATAAGCTTTGTAAATATGTTTCTATTATAAGAATTATTTACACTTTTAAAGGCTTTTTTAATAGCATCTTCTATTTTAAAATCCTTAAACTCCTCTTTTGAACCGTCTCTTTTGATTATATACTGCATAAGATTCCTTTAAGTTTTGACTATTATTTTATACAAAGTTAAAAACTTTTTTCATTGACATAGGTCAAATTTCTTAAGTAATTTTTAAATTTTATTTACTTGATGTAAGTCAAGAAATAAATCTTATATTTCTTGTATACTTCAAAAATAAGGAGTATGCTATGTTAATTGATAGTTTTGATAGAAAAGTAGATTATTTAAGGGTTTCTGTTACTCAAAGATGTAATTTTAGATGTCAATATTGTATGCCTGAAAAACCTTTTTCTTGGACTCCAAAGGAAAACTTACTATCTTATGAACAGATGTTTTCTTTTATAAAAATAGCAATTGATAATGGTATTAAAAAAATAAGAATTACAGGTGGAGAACCACTTGTTAGAGATGATTTACATAAATTCATTGCTATGATACATAACTATAAAAGTGATATAGATTTAGCACTTACAACAAATGGATATTTACTAAAATCACAAATAAAAAAACTAAAACAAGCTGGATTAAAAAGAGTAAATATTTCTATTGATTCATTAAATGATGATACCTTTACTTACCTAACTCAAAAAAATGTTCTAAAAAATATCAAAGAGGGAATTGAAGCTGCAATAGAGGCTGGAATAATAGTAAAACTAAATAGCGTAGTTTTAAAAGGTATTAATGAAGAAGAGATCTTAGAATTATATGAGTTTGCAAAACAAAAGGGAATTCAAATAAGATTTATAGAGTATATGGAAAATAAAAATGCCCACTCTAAACTTAAAACTCTAGCAAGTTTTGATATTTTAAAAGCCATTTCAAAAAAACATTTAATAGAAGAATTACCAGTAAAAGAAAACTCAGCTGCAAAACTATTTAAAGATGAAAGTGGATATATATTTGGAATAATAGAACCTTATGATGACTCTTTTTGTAAAACTTGCAATAGAATTAGACTAAGTGCTGAGGGAGATTTAATACCTTGTTTATATTATGAAGATTCTCAAAATATAAAAGACTCAACTAATTCAAAAGAGAAAATGGAATATATCTTAAAAGATGTAATCAAAAATAAACCAGAAAAAAACAAATGGTCTCATACAAGTAGTACTAAAAAAGAGGATAATATTTCTAGTAGAGCTTTCTATTTTACGGGTGGGTAAATAAATATTGACTTTAACTCTTAAATAGTATATACTTAAGGTATATATCAAAAAGGGGAGGAATATTATGACTATGACGGCTAAAGTATTTAAAAATGGTAGAAGTCAAGCAATAAGACTACCAAAAGAGTATAGAGTTGATTCAAATGAAGTCTATATTGAAAAAATCGGTCATTCATTAATAATTGTTCCAAAAGAGAAATCAAAATGGGATATTATGAGAAATGCTATTGAAGATTTTAATGGATTTGAATTTGAAAGAAATCAACCTGAACAACAAAAAAGAGATCTATTTTGATTTATATTCTTGATACAAACATTATTTCATATATCATTAAAAATCAAGATTACTCTTTAATAGATAAGTTTGAAAAAATATCAAAAAATCATACAATAGGAGTATCATCTATTACTATTGCTGAACTTTATTATGGTGTTAAAAAAAAGGGCAGTCAAAAACTAGAAGTTTTAGTTAATGAATTTTTATTACCACTTCAAAGATATAGCTTTGATGAAAATGCAGCTTTTGAGTATGGAAATATTAGAGCCAATTTAGAATCCCAAGGCAATATCATTGGTCCCAATGATTTACTAATAGCCGCACATGCTAAATCTTTAGATGCCATTTTAATTACTAACAATATAAAAGAGTTTGAAAGAGTAGAAAATTTAGTTCTTGAAAACTGGGCTAAGTAAATTAAAACGACTCTAAACAATTTAAATTCTAACAACTCTTCAAAATCTTTTAATAATCTTTCACTATTTAAACTAATTTGACCTAAGTCAAGAAAATAAATTTAAATAATAGCTAAACTTTTAAATGTAGGAATTAACTAACACAAGGAGAGAAAGATGTCACTTTCAAGAAGAGATTTTCTTAAAAGCTCTGCAGCCGCTTCAGCAGCCGCAGCAGTAGGTATGAGTGTACCAAGCACTCTTAGTGCAGAATCTTCTCAAGCCCAAGCTGGCTGGAGATGGGATAAAGCTGCATGTAGATTCTGTGGTACTGGTTGTGGAATTATGATGGCAACAAAAAATGGAAAAATTGTTGCAGTTAAAGGAGATCCAGCAGCACCTGTAAATAGAGGTCTTAACTGTATTAAAGGTTACTTTAATGCAAAAATAATGTATGGTGCAGATAGATTAAAAACTCCATTATTAAGAGTTAACTCAAAAGGTGAATTCGATAAAAATGGTAAATTTGCTCCTGTATCTTGGAAAAGAGCTTTTGATGAAATGGAAGTTCATATCAAAAAAGCTTTAAAAGCAAGTGGTCCTGAGGGAGTTGGTGTATTTGCATCTGGTCAATACACTGTTATGGAAGGATATGCTGCTCAAAAGATGATGAAAGGTGGATTTAGATCAAATGCTATTGATCCAAATGCTAGACACTGTATGGCATCAGCTGTTGTAGGATTCTATCAAACATTTGGTATTGATGAACCAAGTGGATGTTATGATGATATTGAGTTAACTGATACTGTTGTAACTTGGGGTTCAAATATGGCAGAAATGCACCCTATTTTATGGTCAAGGGTAACAGATAGAAAATTAAGTGATCCTGATAAAGTAAAAGTAGTAAACCTTTCTACTTATAGACATAGAACTTCAGATTTAGCTGATATGGAAATCATCTTCACTCCAAATACTGACTTAGCACTTTGGAACTATATAGCTAGAGAAATCGTATATAATCATCCTGAAGCTATTGATTGGGATTTTGTAAATAAACACATGGTATTTGCAGCAAGTCCAATTAACATGGGTTATGGTATGAGAAGAAGTGACGAAAAGTCAATTAAAGAAGGAAAATATACAGCTAAAGAGATGGAAACTGTTTCTAAAGAGATGAAGAAAGTAGTTTCAGCAGCTGAAGCACCAGCATTAGCTCCTTATGGATATAAAGAAGGTGATGTTATTGAAAATAAACCAGCTGGATTAAAACACTGGGAAATCTCTTTTGAAGAGTATAAAAAATTCTTAGAACCTTATACTGTTGATTATGTAGCAAAAATCTCAAAAGGTAATCCTGATGAAGATATTGAAGTATTTAAGAAAAAACTTCAAAAATTAGCTGCATTATACATTGAAAAAGGAAGAAAAGTAGTTTCATTCTGGACTATGGGTATGAACCAACATACAAGAGGTACTTGGGTAAATACATTATCTTATAATGTTCACTTCTTACTTAACAAACAAGCTAAACCAGGTTCTGGTGCATTCTCATTAACAGGTCAACCATCAGCTTGTGGTACAGCTAGAGAAGTTGGTACTTTCTGTCACAGATTACCAGCAGATATGATGGTAGCAAATGGTAAACATAGAAAAATTGTTGAGAAAAAATGGAGAATTCCAGATGGTACATTAAACCCTGTTGGAAATCAACATATTATGAAAATCCACAGAGATATTGAAGATGGTGTTATTAAATTTGCTTGGGTAAATGTATGTAACCCTTATCAAGATACAGCAAGTGCATCTCACTGGATTAAAGCAGCAAGACAAATGGATAACTTTATTGTTTGTTCTGATGGATATCCAGGGATTTCTGCAAAAGTATCTGACCTTATTTTACCATCTGCTATGATTTATGAAAAATGGGGTGCTTATGGAAATGCTGAAAGAAGAACACAACATTGGAGACAACAAGTATTACCAGTAGGTGATGCAATGTCTGATACTTGGCAATGGGTTGAGTTATCAAAAAGATTTACTGTTAAAGATTTATGGGGTGAATATACTTTAAGAAACGGTAAAAAACTTCCAAACGTTATAGCTGAAGCTAAAAAAATGGGTTATGATGAAAATACAACTATGTATGATATCCTTTATAAACAAGGTGGAGAGCAATATCCAAAAGATATGAATGATCCTATTAATAAAGGTTTTGATGATACAGATGCATTAGGTGATAGCAGAAATGTTATAGGAAGTGATGGAAAAGTATGGAAAGGTTATGGATATCATATCCAAAAATATCTATTTGAAGAGTATGCATACTTCGGTAGAGGTCATGCACACGATTTAGCTGACTTTGATACATATCATAAAGTTAGAGGACTTAAATGGCCAGTTGTTGATGGAAAAGAAACACAATGGAGATTTAATACTAAATATGATCCTTATGCTAAAAAATATGGAAAAGAAACAGGTCACACTGAATTTGCATTCTATGGAAAATTAGCAAAAGCTTTATCTCAAGGTGATTTACTTGGAGTAAAAGATAAAACTAAAAAAGCCTTAACAAACAAAGCAAAAATCTTTGCAAGACCATATATGGATCCACCAGAAGTTCCAGATACAGAGTATCCAGTTTGGTTAAGCACAGGTAGAGTTTTAGAACACTGGCATAGTGGTACTATGACTATGAGAGTTCCTGAACTTTATAGAGCAGTTCCTGAAGCACTATGTTACATGCATCCACAAGATGCTAAAGTATATGGAGTTAAACAAGGTGGACTTTGTTGGGTTGAATCTAGAAGAGGAAAAGTTAAAGCTAGAGTTGAAACAAGAGGAAGAAATAGACCTTCAAGAGG
>CAKZOX010000011.1 GCA_937138295.1 uncultured Campylobacteraceae bacterium | reverse complement strand
ATTTTTTCTTTAAAAAGCAGTTTATCACTGCTTTCAAAGTTTTGACTAATAGCTATATATTGAGCTTGCATAGCCTCTTTATCCCTTGTAAAAGGCTCATCAAAATATACATCATTTGCTCCAATAGTTAATATTGGGTTTTGATATTTACTTGATAATTTGATATTTTCCTTTGAAATATCAATAGCCTTTTGTAAACTTTGTAACTGTTTATTATTTTCATAAGTTTTATTTACAATCTCCTTTATTTCAAAAGCACTTGCTAAAAAAGGAATTAGGCATAAAGATAAGGCTAGCTTTTTCATTATAAGTTTACGCTACCTCTAACAGTATGTACTTTATCATCGCTTGTTTTGAATTTAAGTTGATACTGCCAAGTTCCACCCATGCTAAAATTAATATTTAACATATATTTATCACCAACAAGGTTTGCTTTGTCTTCATACTCCATATAAGGCATTCCAGGCATTTCAGGCATAAAGAATTTGATTTTTACTTTTGCATCAGTTATATAGTTACCATCTTTAGATAGTTTTACAAACATTTTATTTGTACCAACAACTAAAGTTTTGTCTGATTTTAACTCAATATCATAACCATCTTTTGAACCATTTTGGTCAATGCCATTTGCAAAAAGCAATCCTGTTAATAAAAAACTTGCAAAGATAAGTTTTAAAAAGTTTTTCATGTAATACTCCTAAATTTTATTTTAGGAATATTACTTATTTTATGTGGAGTTAGTGTGTAGCGTTTGCTGCTTTTTTATTATTAATAGCTTTGTATATTTGTAAAAATAACCATGCAATAATAATGGCAGCAATTGTTCTTATTAAAATTACCATTGTAAAATCAGCACCAAAAATTACAAACAATAAAGTATCTTCAATAATAGCATGGCAAATCATTAAAAATGTAGCTATATAAAACAGGTCATCTTTACTTATATTTCCAGATTTTGCTTCATCTATTAAGATACCAGCACCATATGTTATTCCTAAAAATACACCTGTAACTATAGAAAAACCTTTACTTACATTTTTTTTAGAATTAGCTATAAATGCTCTTGTTTTTATATAATCCATTATAAAAATCAAAACTACAATTAAAGCTATAATTTGAATACTCAATATTACAGCATTACTTATTGAAGCTAAAATCATATCAGTGAAATTAACATAAACTATTTTATTAAACATATTGTCTGTCAAAGTAGCTTCAAACCATGAAGCAGGCATTAGATACGTTAAATAAGCTAAAAATAAACCTATTGAAATTCTTAACAAATATGAATAACTATTAGGTATGCCTATTTTTTTCATTATCACACTTTCTACAACTAAAGCATGACAAACTCCTAAATATACAGCTAATATATTCCATTGATGTACACTCATATCTAAAGGGGCAGCAAAAGCTACTGCTGCGTATAGATTCAAAAACATTCCACTTATTATTGCAAGAGAAGTTTCAGGTGGTAAACCTATTAATGCTGTAAAAGGCTCAACTAAAAAACTTACATAAGATAAAGCATTGTAAAAATATAAGATATCTGCAATTATATAAATTGGTATAACTAATTTAAGTATGATTAAAGCACTTTTAAATGCTTTTTTTAATGTGATTTTATAATCCAATTAATGCTCTTTATGCTCATTTATCATTGAGTTTATTTTCTCATAAATTTGAGCTGCTTCTTCATCAGTAATTTTATCATCATCAACTGCTTTAATAATAGTCTCTAACTCTATTAAAAATGAATTTAAATCATTAATAACTTCTTTTTCATCTTCAGTTATAGTTTCGTCTATCTCTTTTTTATTTAAATCTTCTAAATAAGCTTTTGATTCAGGAATAATTCCCTCAACAATAATATCTTTTAATTCACTTTTTACATTTGACATTTTTTCCCTTTTAATTAAAAATTTAAAATAAAAGTTGTTCCACTATTTTGTTTTGAGTCAACTTTTATATCTATATTATATTCATTGCATATACTTGAAACTATATTTAAACCTAATCCAAACCCACCGTTTTGCTTTGTAGCTCTAAAGTATCTTTTATAAATATCATTAATATTATCTTTAGAAATTCCAATTCCTGTATCTTTTATAATTAAGCTATTATTTCTTAATTCTATTTCAATAGTACCATTAGAAACATTGTATTTTATTGCATTTGAAAATAAATTGTTAAACAATCTTTCAAAATCATTTTCATCAATTTTATATTTTACACTTGATAATTTTAATTTAACATCAATTCTTTTCTTAGTATATATTGGTTCATAATTTTCTACAAGTTTCTCGATTAAATCCTTTAAATCAAACTCCTTAATATCTTTTTGCTTATCTTCATTTTCTAAGAAAACATAAGTTAAGTCTTTGTATATTTCAGAAATTTTATTTGCACTTACTTTAATTCTTTTTATCTGTTTTGCAGTTAAGTTTTCAGTTTCAGTAGACATCATTATAGCACTTATAGGAGTATTTAACTCATGTGTAGTATCTTTAATAAAATTGTTTAATTTTTCTCTTTCATTTTTTAAAGGTTTTATAAATAGTTTTGCTAAGTAATATGCAAATATCGAAATAAGAAAATAAATAAATATAAATACTATAAATATATCTTTATATAATTGTGCTATTTTTTTATGTAAAACATCTTCTTTTATAGCTATATAATAGACTCCTAAGTGACCTAATGTAGAATCATTTATTAATATTATATTTTTCCCTTGATGAATTATTTTCCTATTAAAGTCTATTTTATCATCTAAATTTCCATACAATTTCTTTTTATTTTGATCATAAAAAGATATTTTATATTCACTATCACTTAAAGATTCTCCTCTATTAAATAGTGTATTACTCATATGTGCAAAAATGATTTTAGAAGATATTTCAGATGCTTTGTTTTCCATATTTGACTTAACTAAATCATAATATAGAGTTTTTTCTTTTTGAAAATATAAAACTGCAACAATCATTAACAACACAAAAGATGAACCTAAATATAGGAATAAAAACTTGAAAAATGTTGTTTTCTCACTTCTTGTTAAATCTATATCCAACTCCTCTAAGATTGGTAATTCTTCCTTCTCCAATATATTTTCTTATATTTTTTATATAAGTTCTAACTGTAGAATCACTTGGAGTATCTTCATAGCTCCATATATTATTTATCAGCTCTTCCATACTAATATTTCTATTCATATTTTTAATAAAATACCCTAAAACTTCACTCTCTTTTTTGGAAATTGAAATAGTTTTATTATCTATATTTATTTCTAGTTTTTCTTTGTCAAAAACTATATTATCATCTATTTTTACTATTTTTTCATCAATACTAAATATTCTTTTAATATTATTGATTCTAATATCAAGCTCTTTTAACTCAAATGGTTTTTTAATGTAATCATCACAACCACTATCAAATCCTTTTTGCATATCATCAGCCATATTAAGTGATGTAATAAATATAGTTGGTGTTTTTATATTTTGATTTCTTAACTCTTTTAAAAGTTCAAAACCATCAATATTAGGGACATTTACATCAAATAAAAATAAATCAAATTTTTGAGTATAAATAATATCTTGAGCTTCAATTCCATCAAAAACAGATATAACTTCATAATTATTTTCAAGTAAGTGTTCTTCAATGATTTCATTCAGTATTAAATCATCTTCTAAAAGTAATATTTTCATGAATAATTATATCTAAAAAGGTAATTTAGTACCAATAATGGTACTAAATTAAAGTATGTTATGCTTCTTTTCCGAAGTTAACTGCAATAGCAGCTTCAATTCTAGTTTTAACCTCATCAAAACCTAATACAGCTTCAATATCATATACAGATGGTGCTTGAGTTCCACCTGTAAGTGCTATTCTAATTGGTTGGAATAATTGAGGGAATTTAAGTCCATTTTCTTCAATAAATGGTTTAGTTATAGCTTCATAATCAGGAGCTATATGTAAAGAGTCTTTATTTGTTTCAAGTACTGATAAATAGTTTTGAAGCATCTCAATAGTTCCTTCTTTTACAAACTTTTTACTACCTTTTGCTTCGTATTCAGTTGGAGTATTTAAAATATTTTCAATTGCATCTTTTAATTCAATTAATGTTTGAGCTCTCTCTTTACATAAATCTAAAAGCATTTCTTTTTTATCATGTCCATGAATGATACAACCAAAATACTCTAATTCATTTGCTAATCTATCATTTGATACATTTTTAATATAGTGAGCATTTAACCATAATAATTTTTCAGCATTATAAGCTGATGCTGATTTATTAATATTATTAGGATCAAATAGTTCTAACATTTCATCCATTGAGAATATCTCTTGGTCACCATTTGACCAACCAAGTCTTACTAAGAAGTTTAATAATGCTTCTGGTAAATATCCATCTTCTTTATATTGCATAACATCCATAGCACCATCTCTTTTTGATAGCTTTTTACCCTGTGGATTATTTATCATTGGCATATGATAGAATTTTGGTACATCAAAACCTAAAGCATTATAAATTACTATTTGTTTTGGAGTATTTGACAAGTGATCATCACCTCTTAAAACATCTGTCATTCCCATTAAGTGGTCATCAATAGCAACAACAAAGTTATAAATAGGCATACCATTTGCTCTAGCAATTACAAAATCATCAACTTGATTTGCATCAAATTTCATAAGACCTTTTACACCATCTTCAAACTCAATTGTTCCCTCAAGTGGAGCTTTGATTCTAATAACTGGTTCAATACCTTCAGGAATAGGAGGTAATATTTTTCCATCTTCTGGTCTCCAAGTTCCATCATATCTAGGGTTTTGTTTAGCAGCTTCTTGAGAAGCTCTTAGTGCATCAAGTTCTTCTCTACTCATATAACATTTATAAGCTTTACCCTCTTCTAAAAGTTGAGCAATATATTTTTTATAAATATCAGTTCTTTTTGATTGATACTCTATTTCACAGTCACTAGGCATTCCAACCCATTCAAAAGCTTCTAAAATAGCTCTAACAGCATCTTCATTGTTTCTTTGAGTATCAGTGTCTTCAATTCTAAGTTTAAATTCCCCGCCAGTTTTTTTAGCCCATAAATAACTATATAAAGCCGTTCTAAGACCTCCAATATGTAAATATCCAGTTGGACTTGGTGCAAACCTTGTAATTGCCATTAAATAAATTCTCCTTAAATTATTAATCTTCTTCTTTTTTGTTATAAATGTAAAATCCTACTCCAGATACGATTACTACCACTAGAATAAAAATATAAAGTGCTGTTTCAAGCATTTGTAGCTTCCTTTTCTTTTAGTTGTCCACAAGCAGCACTAATATCAAGACCTTTAGATTCTCTAATAGTACAAATTAGTCCTCTCTCATTTAAAAAATCTTTGAATTTTATCATATCTTTTTCTTCAGGTCTCTGATATGTCGTTCCTGGATATGGATTAAAGTAAATTAGATTTACTTTTGCATGAATTCCATTTAATAGTGAAATTAATTTTCTAGCACTACTAATATCATCATTTTTCCCTTTTATAACTAAGTATTCAAACATTACTTTTTTTCTAGTATCTACAGGGAAGGCCTTAACTGCTTCAATAATAGAAGCAATATTATAAGCTTTATTCATAGGAATAAGTTCACTTCTTAGTTCATCATCAACTGCGTGAAGTGAAATAGCTAATTGAATACCTAAATCTTTCTCACCAAGTTTTTTAATTTTTGTAGCAATACCTGAAGTTGAAACAGTTTGTCTTCTTCTATTTATAGCTAAGCCCTCTTCTTGAGAAAAAATTTCAACAGCTTTTGTAAAATTTTCAAAATTATCTAAAGGTTCACCCATTCCCATATAAACAATATTTAAAGACTTGTTTTCAGGAATGTCATTATCTCTTTTAATATTTACAATTTGAGCTATATACTCTCCAACTGTTAAGTTTCTTACAAATCCACCTTTTGCTGTTAAACAAAAAGTACATCCTACTTTACATCCTACTTGAGATGAAATACAAACAGTGTATTGTTCACTTCTTATGATATTTCCATCTTCATCTTTTTTCTTTTTCTTCATTAAAAGAAGTACCGCTTCAACAGTATGATTATCTCTTAGTTTAAAAAGATATTTAATACTTCCATCGCTACTTTGTTCTTTTTTAATTACTGTCATAATATCCATTGGGTATTCATCTTGTAATTGTTCTTTAATCTCTTTTGGAACATTTAACATATCATCATAAGAAGTTACATATTTTTTATATAACCAATCATAAATTTGTTTAGCTCTAAAAGATGGTTTTAGTTTCTCTTTTAATTCATCAAGTGTAAAATCATAAATTGATTTTGTTTGATTATTTGATTCATTTTTTGACATATTAATTTTTCTTTATCCTATTTTATAATCTGTTTATCTAGTAAATATTTAGTTAAACTCTCTTTTGCTTTTTCATGGTTTTTAATAAAATCTTCATGGGCATTTTCATTTGTATAGTTTGTAATTACAAATATTCCAGCAACAGGAACTTCAAATTCTTTAGCTACTTGTAATATTGAATAAAATTCCATATTTTCAATACCTACACCATATTCATTAAAATTTTTAGACAACTCTTCATTTGTTGTAATATAATTTGAAGAATTTACAATAGTATCATTTCTTACAAATTTATTCTCTGATTCTAATACATTATCAAGTGGAGTATAAGCATCACCACTTAAAAAAGCAAGTTCAATATTACTTGCTCTTTTTGATTCAACAATATCACCTATTTTATATTCACCATAAGACCCAGCACTTCCAATAAAAAGTAAATACTCAGGTTTATTAAATAAACATAATCTTGTAAGATTTATTGCTGAATTAATTAATCCAACACCTATTGGTGTTGCATATTTAAAAGTTTCATTATTTCCTGCACAAACTATCATCTACACTCCAAAATATAATTTACATTGTATTTAACATCTTTATCTGATTGTTCAAGTTTTGGCATAGTAGCAAAACTTGTTCCAACTTTAGAAACAGACATCATCTCCATTCTAGGAGCATATCTATCAAAACTAGTATTAAATGAAATATCTTTTACCTTACAAGAAGTACCTATTCTTTTTGATAAAGTCATTTTATAAGTATTTATCCAAGAAATCCCTTCAATTCTTAATTCATCAAAAATTGAGTTTAATTCCTTTTCATCTATTTGCCATGATAAATTTCTAATTAATACTGATTCTTCAGCACCATCTTTTAAAAGCATTATTTGTTTTAACAATTCATTTAAAGATGCTTCATCTTTTGATTTGAATTGATACTCTAAATTTCCATTATATGATTTTAAAATAGCTTCACCATTTGTATAAACATATCTTGGATATATAGAGTACTTTGAATTTATTTTTTCCACATCACCTGTAAATGATGTAATATATTCAGCAAATTTCGAAATAGAACCATTTACATATACTTCATTTTCTTTTTTAACTTGAATAGAAACATTAGCCACTAATAAATCTTGCTTAATAGATTTTGAAAACTCTTTTGAAAATTTAATTTCATATGAAAAAAGTGAAGTTACAAAAAATGAACTTACTAATAAAATTTTAAAAATATTCTTCATATTAAATTCCTTTTTATAAATATTAAATTCTTACAGGAATATTGTTTTGCTTAAGATATCTTTTTAAATCAATAATATCTATTTCTTTAAAATGGAAAATAGAAGCCGCTAATGCAGCACTTGCTCCATGTTCAAAGGCTTCCTTCATATGTTCCATAGTTCCTGCTCCACCTGAAGCAATAACAGGAATATCTAAAGCATTTGAAATTTGCTCTGTGATATTTAGTTCAAATCCAGTTTTAGCACCATCTGTGTCCATAGAAGTAAGTAATATTTCACCTGCACCTCTATCATATACTTCTTTTGCCCATTCAACTGCATCTAAACCTGTATCTTCTCTACCGCCTTTTACAAAAACGTGATATGAACCATCTTCTACTTTTTTAACATCAATTGCTACAACAATACATTGAGAACCAAATCTTTGTGAACTTTCGTTGATTAAATTTGGGTTTGATACAGCTGATGAATTTATAGAAACCTTATCACAACCTACATTTAACAGATTATAAATATCATCTAGTTTTCTAATTCCTCCACCTACAGTTAAAGGAATAAAAACCTCTTTTGCTACTTGCTTTACTATATCAACTATAGTTCCTCTATTTTGGTGACTTGCTGTAATATCTAAAAAAGTTATCTCATCAGCACCTTCATTGTTATATCTTTTAGCCACTTCAACTGGATCTCCAGCATCCCTTAAACCTACGAAGTTTACGCCTTTTACTACTCTTCCATTATCAACATCTAAACATGGGATTATTCTCTTTGCAAAATTATCCAATAAAAATTCCTTGATTATATATGTAGATATGTTATCTAAATGTAAGTTAAAATAAGATAGAATGTATCCCTAATGGAAAAAGTTGTAGCAAAAAAGAAATATGGACAGAATTTTTTAAAAGATTCATCAGTACTAGATAAAATCATCCAATCGATGCCCCATAACAATAATCAAGTTGTAGAAATTGGGCCTGGATTAGGTGATTTGACAAACAAATTAGTCAAGTACAAAGATACAACGGCTTATGAGGTTGATACCGATTTGATTGCAAATTTGCAATCAACATTTGCGACGCAATTAGAGCAAGGAAGATTAAAACTGATTCACACAGATGTTTTATCTGCTTGGGATAAAAACCAAACTTTGCACGATGGTAAATATGATTTAATAGCAAACTTACCATACTATATTGCAACAAACATTATATTAAGAGCTTTAGAAGACAATAACTGTGAAAACATCATGGTAATGGTTCAAAAAGAAGTTGCTGTTAAATTTACTGCACAAGTAAATCAAAAAGAGTACTCTTCTTTAGGGATTATTGCCCAATTACTTTCACATGATAGAGGAATACATTTTGATGTTCCTCCTGAGGCATTTGAGCCTGCACCAAAAGTTATGTCTTCTATTTTTTATATCAAAAAAGATATGAGTAAAAGTATAGATAAGGGATTAAAAGATTTTTTAAAGGCAAGTTTTATTCAACCAAGAAAAAAACTATCGAAAAATCTTTCTTCTATTTGTAATAAAAATACTTTAATTGATATCTTTAAAGAACTAAATATTAATGAAAACGCAAGACCTCATGAAGTAAATGCATCTTTGTATAGCCAATTGTATACAAAGGTAAAAAATGGAAGAAATTAAAGAAGTAACAACTGTAACTGCTAACGTAGAAGTTGCACCAACTACTCAACCTAAGCAAGATGTTGATTCAAAAGTAGAATCAAAAACTAATGATGGTAAAAAACCATATAACAATAATAAAAAAAGACCAAACACAAAAAAACCTTCACAAAATAGAAAACCTCAAAACAATCAAGCAAAATTGCCTGCTAAAATAGATGGATTTATTACTGATTTAAAAAAGGCTTATGAAATAAATGAAAAAATTCATAAAGATAGATTAAATCCTCATTATAAATTAAATCTAAATACAAGTGCTAAAATGAGAATTACTCCACTTGGTGGATTAAATGAAATCGGTGGAAACATGATGGTATGTGAAACTGAAAATAGTGCAATTATTGTTGATGTTGGTATGAGTTTCCCTGATGAAGATATGCACGGTGTTGATATCTTAATTCCTGATTTCACTTATATTAGAGAAATCAAAGATAAAATCGCTGGAATTGTAATTACTCACGGACATGAAGATCACATTGGTGCTATGCCATACTTATTTAAAGAAATGCAATTCCCTGTTTATGGAACATCTTTACCATTAGAAATGATTGGTTCAAAATTTGATGAGCATAAAATGAGAGAGCATAGAAGATTATTTAGACCAATTCAAAAAAGAACTCCTGTAAAAATTGGTGAATTTGAAGTTGAATGGATGCATATCACTCACTCAATTATTGATTCATCTGCAATTGCTGTTACAACAGAAGCAGGAACTTGGATTCATACAGGGGATTTCAAAATTGACCATACACCAGTTGATGGTTTCCCAACAGACTTACATAGATTAGCTCATCACGGTGAAAAAGGTGTTTTAGTTTTAACTTCTGATTCAACTAACTCACACTCACCAGGATTTACAAAATCTGAAAAAACTGTTTATCCTACATTTGAAAGAATTTTTGCATCATCAACTAAAGGTAGAGTAATTATGTCTACATTTAGTTCAAATATCCATAGAGTTTCTCAAGCTATTGAAGTTGGATTAAAACATGGAAGAAAAATCTGTGTAATTGGTAGATCTATGGAGAAAAACTTAGAACTAGCAATGAGTTTAGGTTATATTAAATTCCCAAGAGATCAATTTATTGATGCCCATGAAGTTAATAAATATGATGATAAAGAAGTATTAATTGTAACAACTGGTTCACAAGGTGAGTCAATGTCTGCATTATACAGAATGGCTATCCATGAACATAGACATATTAAAATTAAACCAACTGATCAAATCATTTTATCAGCAAAAGCAATTCCTGGAAATGAAGCAAGTGTATCTGGTATCATCAACCACTTATTAAAAGCTGGTGCAAAAGTTGCATATCAAGATTTTGCAGATATCCACGTTTCAGGACACGCAGCACAAGAAGAACAAAAATTAATGTTAAGATTAGTTAAACCTAAATTCTTCTTACCTGTTCATGGTGA
>CAKZOX010000010.1 GCA_937138295.1 uncultured Campylobacteraceae bacterium | reverse complement strand
CACACAATTTGATTATGTGTCCGTTTGGTCGCGGGGTTATGATAGCGCGACGGTTAAAAAGGAGCGTGAATCGGTCAATGGTTAAAGCGGTAGTAACAGATTTTGATGGTGTCATACGGCATTGGCAGCAGCATAAAAAACATAGACTTGCTTTTGTTTCATGGTCGTGTGGCTTATATTTACTTATTGTCTTTTTGGTTGGATTAGTTCGTACCTAAATGTAGGAAATTGCGACTAAAAAACGAAGGAAGTATTCCTAAAAAATAAATTAGTAGATTATTATACAAATACAGAGTGTGCAGCAAAAGATGATTTCAAAATGATTTATTACACAAATAAATATCAAATTTCAGAAATCTCAAAATCAGTTGATGGTGATTCAACTAAAGTGATTTGTAAAAAACTAGATGATATGAATCTATATAGAGTTAAAGTAGCGTAAGCAAAACTTGTTTAAATGTATGTAAAAAAGTAAGGAGAAAAGCAGATGGGACCAGAAACATTAGAGAGTCTACAAAAAGAAGCGATAGCTGAGGTACTAGAAGCGTATCCAGCGAAAGCTAAGAAGAATAGAGCTAAACACTTAGGGGTTGATTCTCCAGAGGGTGTAAAAGGTTCTTGTGATACAACAAGATCAAACAAACAAACAGTACCAGGAGTTATGTCTCAAAGAGGATGTGCATATGCAGGTTCTAAAGGTGTTGTTTGGGGACCAATTAAAGATATGATTCATATTTCTCATGGACCAATTGGTTGTGGGCAATATTCAAGAGGTGGAAGAAGAAACTATTATATTGGAACAACAGGTGTTGATACTTTTGTTACAATGAACTTCTCAACTGATTTCAATGAAAAAGATATTGTATTTGGTGGAGATAAAAAACTTAAAAAAGCACTTGAAGAGATTGATGAATTATTCCCATTAAATAATGGTGTATCAATTCAATCAGAGTGTCCAATTGGATTAATTGGAGATGATATTCAAGCAGTTGCAAAAGTACATAAAAAAGAGACAGGTCATCAAACTGTTGCTGTTTCATGTGAGGGATTTAGAGGGGTTTCTCAATCACTTGGTCACCACATTGCAAATGACATGATTAGAGATCACGTTATGCCTGATACTTCATATAGAAAAGATTTTGAATCAACACCTTATGATGTAGCAATTATTGGAGATTATAATATTGGTGGAGATGCTTGGTCAACAAGATTAATCCTAGAAGAGATGGGATTAAGAGTAATTGCACAATGGTCAGGTGATGCAACTTATAAAGAGTTAGCAATCGCTCCAAAAGCAAAATTAAACTTACTTCACTGTTATAGATCTATGAACTATATTTCTAGACATATGGAGCAAGAGTTTGGTATACCTTGGATGGAATATAACTTCTTTGGACCTACTAAAACAACTGAAAGTTTAAGAAAAATTGCTTCATTTTTTGATGAAACAATTCAAGCAAAAACAGAAGCTACTATTGCTAAATATACAGCTATGACTGATGCTGTTATTGCTAAATATAGACCAATGTTAGAGGGTAAAAAAGTTATGCTTTATGTTGGTGGATTAAGACCAAGACATGTTATTGGAGCTTATGAAGATTTAGGAATGGAAGTTATTGGTACAGGTTATGAGTTTGGTCATGGTGATGATTATAAAAGAACTAAAGAAGATTTAGGAAGATCAACACTTATTTATGATGATGCAAATGAGTATGAACTTGAAGAGTTTGTAAAAAAATTAAGACCTGACTTAGTTGCAGCTGGAGTTAAAGAGAAATATGTATTCCAAAAAATGGGATTACCATTTAGACAGATGCACTCTTGGGATTACAGTGGTCCTTACCACGGATACGATGCGTTCGCAATTTTTGCAAAAGATATGGATTTAGCTATGAACTCTCCTGTGTGGGATCATACTACAGCTCCATGGGATAAAGAAGCATAAGGAGTAGTAGCATGCAAGATTTAGATAATATAGTAAATGGACAAAAATTATTTTTAAAGCCTGAATATCAAGAAGTTTTAAATAATAAAAAAGAGTTTGAAGGTTCTATGGGGGCTATTGACCCTATGAAAGTAGCTGAGATTCAAAAATGGACTGAGTCTTGGGAATATAGAGAAAAGAATTTAGCAAGAGAAGCAATTACTGTTAATCCTGCTAAAGCTTGTCAACCACTAGGTGCTGTTATGGTTGGTCTTGGTTTTGAAAACACTATGCCATATGTTCATGGAAGCCACGGTTGTGTTGCTTATTTTAGAACATATTTTACAAGACACTTCAAAGAACCAACTCCATGTGTATCTGATTCAATGTCTGAATCAGCAGCTGTTTTTGGTGGATTAGCTAATATGAAAGATGGTTTAAGAAACTGTAATGCACTTTATAAACCTGAAATGATTGCTGTTAGTACAACTTGTATGGCAGAGGTTATTGGGGATGATTTAAATGCATTTATTATAGGTGCTAGAGAAGATGCTGAGGGTGAATTAGATAATATAGAAATTCCTCATGCACATACACCATCATTTGTTGGTTCTCATATTACAGGTTATGATAATATGATGAAATCTACTTTAGAGCAATTAAATCCAACTAGAGAAGAAAAAGTTCTAGATGAAGAGAGAATCAACATAATCCCAGGATTTGAACCATATTTAGGTTCTTTAAAAGAGATTAAAAAAATCTCTAAAATGTTTGGTGACAAAATCATAATGATTGGTGACCATGAAGAGCAATGGGATACAGGAGCTGGTGAATATAAACTATATGCAGGTGGTACTAAAATTGCTGATGCTAAAACAGCTATCAATGCAAAAGCTACTATCTCTTTACAAAAATATTCATCAATAGCAACTGCAAAAACTATTAAAAACAAATGGAAACAAGAGTATGTAACTTGTAATCCAATTGGTTTAAGTGGTACTGATGCATTTGTTATGAAATTAGCTGAATTAACAGGTAAAGAAGTTCCTGAAGAGTTAAAACAGCAAAGAGCTAGACTTGTTGATGCAATGCAAGATTCATATCCATATATGCATGGTAAAAAAATTGCTATTTGGGGAGATCCTGATTTCTTATTAGGTTTAGTCTCTTTCTTAGTAGAAATGGGTTCTATTCCAACTCATATTGTGTGCCATAATGCACCAAGAAAAGGTTGGGAAGATGATATGAAAGCTATTTTAGCTAAATCAAATAGAGCTGATGAGTGTAATATTTGGCCTGGTAAAGATTTATGGGCTTTAAGATCACTATTATATACTGAGCCAGTTGATTTTATGATTGGTAATGTTTATGGTAAAGAGCTTTATAGAGATACTAAAACTCCATTAATCAGAATTGGTTTCCCAATTTTTGATAGACATCACTTACATAGATACTCTATGAGTGGTTATGAAGGTGGAATTAACCTTTTAACTTGGATTACTAATGGTATTTTAGACCAATTAGATGAAGAGACAAAAGATATCGCTGAAACAGATTATTTCTTCGATTCAGTAAGATAATCTTACAAAAACTAAAACTAGAAGATTTACTTCTAGTTTTTTTTAGCTTATCGTTATATATAAAAATATATAATGCTTTTTAAAGAGGGAAAAATGAAAAAGATTTTATTAATATTACTATTATTTAGTATTTCACTATTTGCTCAAAAAATAAATATTGCCATTGCTGCAAATGTCAGTTATGCAATAAATGATTTAATAAAAGAGTTTAATAAAACAAATCCTAATACAGAAGTTCAAGTAACACTTGGAAGTAGTGGAAAACTTACAGCCAAAATATCAAATGGAGCTCCTTATGATATTTTTATGTCTGCAAATATGAAGTTTCCAGAAGCTTTATATGAAAAAAATATTGCTATTACAAAACCTATAGTTTATGCAAAAGGTAGTCTTGCCATAATAAGTTCAAAAAATATTTTACTGTCAAAAGATTTAAGATTTTTAAAAGATAAAAATATCGATAAAATTGCTATTGCAAATCCTAAAACAGCTCCTTATGGGAAAGCTACGCTTGAGGCTTTAAAAAATGCTAAGATATATGAAGATATAAAAAACAAATTTGTTTATGGTGAATCTATCTCCCAAACAGTAACTTATGCTATAAAAGCAGCTGATTTAGGTTTTATTGCAAAATCATCTTTATATAGCCCCAAAATGAAAAGATTTCAAAACTTTATAGATGTGGATGCAAAGCTATACACTCCAATAAGTCAAGGAATAGTAATTCTTAAAAATGCAAAAGATAATAAAGAAGCAAAAGCTTTTTATGATTTTATCTTAAGCTCTAAAGCAAAAAAAATATTTGAAGATTATGGATATATACTACCATGAACAAAATTGTCGCAATCGTTACAAAAATAGAAAGAATTGAAAGCTTGCATATTGTTAGTTTTCAATTTAACAATTACAAACTAGAAATGATGAGTTTAGAGTTAGGCGAAGATGTGAAAGTTGGACAAAAAGTAGTTCTTGGAGTAAAACCTACACATATCTCATTTGCAAAAAATCTTGATGGAAAAATAAGTATTTCAAATCAAATAAGAGCAAAAATAAAAGGTATAAATAAAGGAAAACTTTTAAGTAGTGCTATTTTTGAGACAAACTATACACTAATAGAGAGTGTTTTTACAACAACAAGTTTAAAAGAGATGAATTTACAACTACATGATGAGTTTACAATCCTAATAAAAGCCAGCGATTTATCAATATTAGAGGTGAAAAATGATTGAGATATTACAAAACTTAGAGTTTGAACCCTTTTTGATCTCTTTTAAATTAGCATTTATTACAACTTTGATTTTGTTTATTATAGCCTTACCACTTAGCTGGTACCTATCACAAACAAAGTCAAAAGCAAAACCAATACTAGAAGCAATAACTGCCTTACCAATAGTTTTACCACCCTCTGTTTTAGGTTTTTATTTACTTTGGGCACTCTCACAAAACTCACCAATTGGAAGGTTTTTTGATGATGTTTTAGGTGTAAAATTGGTGTTTAATTTTACAGGACTTGTAATTGCTAGCTGTTTTTATAGTCTACCTTTTATGGTACAACCCTTACAAAGTGGATTTGAATCTCTAAATAAAAATATGCTTGAAGCTAGTTTTATAAGTGGAAAAGGAAAAATAGAAACAATCCTAAAAATAGCTCTACCAAATATAAAACCAGCACTTTTAACAGCCATAATAGTAACTTTTGCTCATACAGTAGGAGAGTTTGGAGTTGTTTTGATGGTAGGAGGAAGTATCCCAGGTGATACAAAAGTAGCCTCAGTTGCCATCTATGAATTTGTAGAGATTATGGATTATGATAGTGCTCATATTTATAGTGCTATTATGGTGATTATGAGTTTTGTGGTTTTACTTAGTGTTTATATTTTTAATGGAAAAATGAAAAAAGTTGGCTTTTAGTTTATTAAATAATATTATGCTATATTTTATTATAACTATCAAGGGAAAATAAAATGACTAATTTAGATACAAAAGACTCAATAATATCAAATGAGAGCATCAAAACTAAAATCTATACAATAAGAGATTTACAAGTTATGTTAGATAGTGATTTAGCTGAACTTTATGGAGTACAAACAAAAAGACTTAATGAACAAGTTAAAAGAAATATCGAAAGATTTCCTGAAAATTTTCGATTTCAATTAACTGAATTAGAAAAAAATGAGCTGGTCGCAAAATGCGACCACCTTGAAAATTTAAAATTTTCAGCTTCACAACCATATGCATTTACAGAACAAGGTGTAGCAATGCTTTCGGCAATTCTTAAAAGTAACATTGCCATAAAAGTTAGTGTAAATATAA
>CAKZOX010000009.1 GCA_937138295.1 uncultured Campylobacteraceae bacterium | reverse complement strand
GAAAGTACTTCAAAACTTACACCAAGTGCGAAAGTATTATATAAAAAAGAATCGATTTTAAATAGAATTTAAAGGAGAAGATAATGGAACAGATTAAAACAGTATTTTTATTAACACTACTCACAGTTTTATTTGTATTTATTGGTTATTCATTTGGTGGTCCAAATGGTATGTTGATTGCATTTTTAATAGCTTGTGGTATTAATTTTTATGCTTATTATTACTCTGATAAACAAGTTTTAAAACATTATAATGCAACTCCAATTGAAGATCATAGGCATCCTATTTATATTATTACTCAAAGGTTAGTTCAAAAAGCAGGTTTACCAATGCCAAAAGTATATTTAATCCCTGACCATACTCCAAATGCTTTTGCTACAGGAAGAAACCATGAAAATGCTGCTGTTGCTGTTACAATGGGTTTATATGAGATGTTAAATGAAGAAGAGCTTGAAGGTGTTATTGCCCATGAGTTATCTCACATAAAACACTATGATATTTTAATAGGAACTATAGCAGCTGTTTTTGCAGGAGCTATTGCTATGATTGCAAATATGATGCAGTTTAGTGCAATGTTTGGGGGAAATAGACAAAACTCAAATCCTATAGTTATGATTTTGATGGCAATTGTTTTACCATTAGCCGCAACTATAATTCAAATGGCTGTAAGTAGAAATAGAGAGTTTTTAGCGGATGAAGGAGCAGCTAGAATGACAAAAAATCCTGCTGGTCTACAATCTGCTTTAGCTAAATTAGAACAATATGCAAAAGGTGGATATGAAGTACATAATGCAACTGAACAAACTGCTCATATGTTTATAATAAATCCATTTACAGGTAAAAATATGGGTAATTTATTTAGAACTCATCCAACAACAGAAGATAGAATAGCTAGGCTTGAAGAATTAAAAGGTAGAGTTTAAAGACATAAAAAAAGCAACCCTTAACCAAAGAGTTGCTTATAATCCTTAACCAAAGGATTAGTAAAATTATAGTGAAAAAGTTTTAAATATTTCTTTATTTAGATGAAATTATTTATAAACTTTTTTAACATTTTCCATTTTAGATGACATATTTAATAAAACCATATCAGCTAATACAAGTGCAAGCATAGATTCAGCAACTACTCCACCTCTTACAGCTACACATGGGTCATGTCTACCTTTTAACTCACATTCAACTTCATTGTTGTGAATATCAACTGTATCTTGCTTTATAAAAATAGATGGAGTTGATTTAAAGTATACTTTTACTTCAATATCTTCACCATTTGAAATTCCACCTAGCATTCCACCACTATGATTTGTTTTAAATCCAGTAGCTCTTATTTGGTCATTATTGTCATAACCTTTATTTCTAGAAGATTCAGCTCCATCTCCTATTTCAATACCTTTAACAGCATTGATACTCATCATTGCATTTGCTATTTGTGAATCAAGCTTAAAATATATAGGTTCACCTAAACCAACAGGTACATTTTTTGCTTTAACTAATGCAACTCCACCAACACTATTGTGTGATTTCTTGGCATCCATAATAGCTTGCTTTTGTGCTTCTTCCACATTTTTATCTAAGGCAAAAATTTCAGAATTTTTTGAATATTCAAAATCGAACTCATTCCCTTTAATACCGTCTATTTCACATATACCACTATCAACTTCAACATCTAGCTCTTTTAACATTAGTTTAGCAATAGCACCAGCTGCAACCCTTGCTGCTGTTTCTCTTGCACTACTTCTTCCTCCACCTCTGTAGTCTCTAATTCCATATTTATTAAAGTATGTAAAATCAGCGTGCCCAGGTCTAAAAAGATCTTTTACATTTGAGTAATCACTACTTTTTTGGTTTTCATTAAAAATTATCATAGAAATTGAAGTTCCCGTTGTTTTACCTTCAAAAACTCCTGATAAAATTTCTACTTTATCACCTTCTTTTCTAGCAGTAGCATATTTGTTTTGTCCCGGTTTTCTTCTATCCATTTCACTTTGAATGAAATCTTCATCAATTTCAATGCCTGCAGGAACACCATCAACTATACAACCTAAAGCCTTACCATGACTCTCTCCAAAAGTTGTAAATCTAAATCTATGTCCAAATGTATTCACTAATTTTCCTTTAACTTTTCAATGGCAATTTTCGCAACTGCTTGTTGAGCAAGTTTTTTACTTTTACCTTTTGCTTTACCGTAAGTATTTCCATCAATCCAAATTGATACTTCAAACTCTTTTTTATGATCAGGTCCATATGAACCTTCTATTTTGTACTCAGGGATTGAACCAAATCTTGCTTGTGTAACTTCTTGAAGTGCTGTTTTATAGTCACTAAATAAGACATCTAAATTAATTTTGTCATAAGAGTTTTCTAATAAATCTAATATGATAGGTTTTAATGTTTCTAAACCTGACTCTAAGTAAATAGCACCCATAATTGCTTCAAATGCATCTGATAATATAGAGGCTTTATTTCTTCCTTTATTTCTTTCTTCAGCATTTGATATAAAAATATAATTACCTAAATCAATCTCTTTAGCTAATTTAGTAAAACCTGTTTCATTTACTAAAGAAGCTCTAATTTTAGATAATTCACCTTCATTTGATTTTGGGAATTTTTTATATAAATATTCTCCAACAATTAAGTTTAATACAGCGTCACCTAAAAACTCTAATCTTTCATTATTATATGGTTTTTTATGACTTTTATGTGTAAGTGCTTCGATTATCAGGTCTTTATCTCTAAACTGATAACCCAAACACTTTTCTAAATCTTCATAATCATTCATTGTTTTCCTTTTTTAAATTTTCAGCGAATGTTCTCGCAAGTATATCACATCTTTCATTATGATTGTGCCCAGCATGACCTTTTACCCAAGTAGCATTAATTTTGTGTGGTTTAGAAACTTCTATATATTCTTTCCAAAGTTCTAAGTTTTTGATAGGTTTTTTATTGGAACCTTTGAAATTATTTCTTACCCAACCTGCTAACCATTCATTTATAGCTTTTACTACATAGGTTGAATCTGATATCACATGAACGTCACAAGGCTCTTTTAAAGCTTTAAGCCCTTCTATTACACCTTTTAATTCCATTTGGTTGTTAGTTGTATCTAACTGACCACCGCTTAATTCTTTTTCTTTTCCTTGATATTCAAGAATAGTTCCCCATCCTCCAGGACCAGGATTCCCTAAACTTGAGCCATCACTGTAAAGATTGATTTGCTTCATTAAAACCTTTCGTTAATGTATAATTTGTTTTCATAGTAAAAACGCTATGACAGTGTGGACATCTTGCTTCGTAAATAGGGTGTGTTTTTTTACAAGAAGTACACGTGTATTCAAAGTCTAAATCAGCATTCGTATTGTGTTCATGTTTGTTTAATAAAATCAAGATATCAAGATTGAAATCTCTACTATGATCCATAGTATTTAAATATCCCTTTGCATTAAAAATTTCTAATGCGTTATTATCTTTTGCAACTTCATTAAAATCAACATCTTCAAAACTTAAATACCAAAGCAAATCAATAATCTCTTTTGATTTGAAATTTGAAAGTTTTTTCCAAAATAATTCTTTGTTATAAATTAATAAAAACTCAGCAACTGTTCTTTGTATTTCTGGATTATCTTCATATAAATCACATAATATTTCTGACTTTTTTTCAAATGAAAGTAGAGGGTCATTTATGATTATTTGTGTTTGAATATATAGTTTATCTGAAGTCATGTTTTTGTTTAATTCTTCTAAACAATTTGCTACTTCTTTTGCTTTATTAAAATCTTTTAATTTTTCATAAATTAAAAGCATATGAGTTAAAGCTTTTTTATTTCTAGGTGAAAATTTAAGTATTCTTTTAAATACTTCTTGTGATCTTTGTAAGAAACCACCTTTAAAATAGGTAGTTCCAAGTAGTTCTAGTACTTCTTCTTTTTTTACTTTCTCTTTTATATGTTCTAAAAGAGCCAAATAAATCGAAATTGATTTATTATAATCACCTTTGTGAATGAAACTTGATGCTAATAATAAAATTGAATCAAAGGGTAAATTATAAGTTTTATATAAGTGAACATAATCATCTTCTTTTAACTTTCCAAGCTCAAATCTCTTGTGAAGTCTTCTATACTCTTTTCTAGATTTTCTTTCTTGAAAAATAGAAAATGAATAAGTTAAAAATGAAATGATGAAAACAATTAGAAAAAATATGATTACACCAAAAAGTGGATCTCTGTATTCTAGAGCTATTCCATCCAAGTTTATGTTCCTTTAATTTAGTAACAAAGATAATATCATATTTTTTTGTAAAGTTCGATATACTATCGTCATGATAAAAAAAGAATCTATCGAAAATTTAAAAAATCATCTAGATGTTGTTGATGTTGTTGGGCAATTTATAGAGCTTAAAAAAAGTGGTGCAAATTTTAAAGCATGTTGTCCTTTCCATGGAGAAAAGACTCCCTCATTAGTGGTAAGTCCCACAAAACAGATTTTTCATTGTTTTGGATGCGGTATAGGTGGAGATAGTATTAAATTTCTAATGGAGTATGAAAAACTTTCATATCCTGAATCTATAGAGAAACTTGCGTCATTGTATAATTTTAACTTAGAATACGAAGCAGGTGGAAATACAAAAAAAATTGATAGAAAAGTTATTGAAGATGTAAATTCTTATTTTCAAAAACTATTTTTACAAAAAAAAGAAGCTGTTGATTATATAAAAGACAGAGGAATATCTGAATTTTCTATAGAAAAATTTGAAATTGGATATGCACCAACTTCAAATGAAACCATAAACTTTTTAAAAAATAATCATTATAATTTAACTGATGCAATAGATTTTGGAATAATAGATACGGGTCAAAATGGACTTTATTCAAGATTTATTGAAAGAATTACTTTTCCAATCTACAGTTCAAATGATAAGCTAGTGGGATTTGGTGGAAGAACAATCACAGGGCATAATGCTAAATATGTAAATTCACCTCAAACTAAGCATTTTAATAAATCAAGACTTTTATATGGATATAACTTAGCAAAAATAAATGTATTTAAGAAAAATAGAATTATAGTTTGTGAAGGTTATTTAGATGTAATTATGCTTCATCAAGCAGGTTTTGATACAGCTGTAGCAACATTAGGTACAGCACTTACAAAAGAGCATTTACCAATACTTAAAAGAGGTGAACCTAAAGTAATTTTAGCTTATGATGGTGATAATGCAGGAATGAATGCAGCATTTAAAGCATCTGTATTACTTAGTCAAAGCGAGTTTGATGGTGGTGTAGTTATATTTAGTGATGGTAAAGATCCAGCTGATATGGTTAAAGATAAAAAGATTAATGAACTAAATGAAATGTTTAATTCTTCACAAGCTTTTATTCCATATGCAATAGATTATATAGTTGGTAAATACAATTTAAATAATCCAGTTGAAAAACAAAAGGCTTTGGGTGAAGCTAA
Organism: uncultured Campylobacteraceae bacterium; assembly: GCA_937138295.1. Lineage (GTDB taxonomy): Bacteria > Campylobacterota > Campylobacteria > Campylobacterales > Arcobacteraceae > JALRJW01. The sequence goes on along the minus strand of CAKZOX010000009.1, from coordinate 4,800 downwards.
TGAATATTTAAAAAGTTTATCAATTTTGTATCAAGATGAATATAGAAGATATATAGCTCAAAAATTAAATATTAGAGAAAATCTTGTAAAAGTAGATAGGGTTGATGAAAGAAGAAACAATATTGATTTACAAAAAGTAGATATTCAAGAATTGTGTATTTTAAAAGCTATTATAGAAAAACCTAGTAGGCTAGACATGGTTTTAGACCTAGTTGATGAATCAATGTTTGATTATCATAAAGAAGAGTTTAAAATGGTTTTAGAAGATATTGAAAATCCTGCTTTAAATAGAATATCATTAAATGATAAATTAGAAAACTATGATGATGAAAGATTACATCAAGAACTATTGACTTTAATTTTTAAATTTTATTCAAACAAATTAACAGAAGTATCATTTAATAAAAATATTGAATTTAAAGAAAAAGCAAATCTAATTAGAAAAATAAAAGATAATATTTATCAATTAAAGCAAGGAAAATTAGTAAGTTATAATTTATAATCATAAATTAGTTTATTTGTTTTATATTTATTCTAGTTACTTTTTTGTAGAATTTCAAAAAATTAATTTTAGGATTATATTATGAAATTTATTCAAAGTGATAATTTACCTCAAGCTATTGGACCATATTCACCTGCTGTTAAAGTAAATGGAATGATTTACACATCAGCTCAAGTACCTCTTACATTAGATGGTACATTAGTTGAAAATGATATCAAAACTCAAACAAGACAAGTATTATCAAATTTAAGAACTCTTTTAGAAGATTCAAATAGTGGTATGGAAAACGTTGTAAAAGTTTCTGTATACTTAAAAAATATTGATGATTTTGGAATTGTAAATGTATTATTTGCAGAAGCATTCAACGATCATAAACCTGCAAGATCTACAATTAGTGTTAAAGATTTACCATTAAACTCTTTAATTATGGTAGACTGTGTTGCAACAGAAACAGTTTATCACTAATTAAAGAAACGGCTTAAAGAAATTTTAAAGTAATTTAAGGTAACATTGCCGTTCGAAAAAAGTTAGCACTGACAAGTAGACAAGTTAGCATATAACGCAACAAAAGTATGAGGAATTAAAATGTACGCAATTATCAAGTGTGGTGGTAAGCAGTATAAAGTATCTGAGGGTGATATCTTAGATATTGATTACACTGGAAAAGCTGCTAAAGAAACATTAGAGATCACTGACGTTTTAGCAATTAACGACGGTGAATTAAAAACTGGGAATGAAGTAAGTTCTGCAAAAGTAGAAGCTGAAGTAGTTTTAGATGGTACTGGATCAAACAGAGATAGAAAAGTTATCATTTATAAAAAAAGAAGAAGAAAAGATTCTAAGTTAAAAAAAGGTTTCAGAAGAAGCTTTACTAAAGTTAGAATTACTAAAATCGCTGCATAAGCACTTTAAAATTCAAGGAGAATAACTATGGCACATAAGAAAGGTCAAGGATCAACTCAAAATAATAGAGATTCAGCTGGAAAAAGACTTGGTGTTAAGAAATATGGTGGAGAAGTTGTAAGAGCTGGAAACATCATTATTAGACAAAGAGGAACTAAAGTACACTGTGGAGAAAATGTAGGAATCGGAAAAGATCATACAATTTACTCTTTAATTGATGGTGTTGTTAAATTTGAAACTAAAGATAAAAACAGAAAAAAAGTTTCAGTTTACGCATCTTAATTAGACGTTTAGTTTTAAAAAATTTGAAAGGGTGTTGGCTTCTAGCTAGCACCCTTTTTTTATTTAACCGGAGGTTAAAATATGTTTATAGATAGTGCTGTATTTACAGTCTCTTCAGGAAGAGGTGGACAAGGTTGTGTATCTTTTAGAAGAGAAAAATTCGTTAATAAAGGTGGACCTGATGGTGGTGATGGTGGAAAAGGTGGAGATGTTTACTTTGTTGTAGACAATAACACTGATACACTTTCAAACTACAAAGGTAGAAAATCATTCAAAGCTGAAGCAGGTAAGCAAGGTATGGGGTCAAACATGACTGGTAAATCTGCACCAGCTTTAGAATTAGTAGTGCCTCCAGGAACACAAGTAATTGATGAAGAAACAGGTGAAGTTTTATTAGACCTAATAAATGAAGGTGATAGAGTTTTATTTTTAGAAGGTGGAAAAGGTGGACTAGGTAATAGTCACTTTAAAAACTCTAGAAATCAAAGACCTACTTATGCACAACCAGGATTACCTGGAATGATTAAAAGTTTAAGATTAGAACTTAAATTAATTGCAGATGTTGGACTAGTTGGTTATCCAAATGTAGGAAAATCTACATTAATTTCAAGAACATCAAATGCAACTCCTGAAGTTGCAAATTATGAATTTACAACATTAACACCAAAGTTAGGTGTTGTTGAAGTTGGTGAGTACAATTCTTTTGTTATGGCTGATATTCCTGGAATTATTGATGGTGCAAGTGACGGTAGAGGTTTAGGTTTAGAGTTTTTAAAACACATTGAAAGAACAAAAACACTATTATTTACTATTGATGCAGCTAACTATAGAACTATGATTGACCAATATAGAGTTTTAAAAGAAGAATTAGAAAAGTTTTCTAATGACTTATCTAAAAGAAATTTTGCAATTGCATTGACTAAAATTGATGGATATTATGGTGAAGATTTAGAAGGTGATATTAAAACATTTATTAATGAAGTTGGATTAGATGTTTCAAATGAAAATGAATTTGGATTTGATAAATCATATCCTTATTATATTCAAGAATTAACTTATTCAAAATTTGATAATACAAAACCTTATTTTATCTTACCTATTTCATCGGTTACAAATATAAATATTAAGCCAATAACATTTGCGCTATATAATTTATTGGAACAAGGTAAATGAAACGGGTAGTTATAAAAGTAGGAACAGCTGTCTTAACACAAGATGGAAAATTAGCAATTGAAAGACTAGAAAATTTAGTAGATTTAATTGCTAAGTTAAAAAATGAAAAAAACTATGAAGTAATATTAGTATCATCAGGAGCTGTTGGTGCTGGATATACTTCAGTTCAACTTGATAAAAGTATATTAGCAAATAAGCAAGCCTTAGCTGCTATTGGACAACCTCTATTATTAAAAAATTACAAAAAAAGATTTAAAGAACATAATATTACATGTGCTCAAATGCTTTTAATAGCTGATGATTTTGATTCAAGAAAAAGATCTGCTAATGCTCAAAATGTAATGGAAATTTTACTACAAAACAAAGTTCTTCCTATTATCAATGAAAATGATGTAATTGCTACGGAAGAATTAGTATTTGGAGATAATGACCAACTTGCTGCTCATGTTGCGTATCATTTTAAAGCTGATATTTTAGCTATATTATCTGATATTGATGGATATTATGATAAAAATCCAAAAGAACATGATGATGCTAAATTGCAAAAAATAGTAAATTTTATAGAACCTTCTGAACTTCTTATGAAGCAAACAGCTAATTCAGAATTTGCTACAGGTGGAATAGTTACTAAACTAAAAGCTGCTGATTTTGTGATGAAAAAAAATATACCTATGTTTTTATCTTCAGGATTTGATTTAAAGAATGCCTATGATTTTTTATATGATGAAAATCATAATGGTGGAACTGTTTTTCAAGTTAAAAATTAATTTTATAAGGATACGTATTTGAAAAAAATATTGTTTATGGGTACACCCGATTATGCTACGAAAATATTTGAAGAAGTATTAAATAATGAAAACTATGAAATAGTTGGTTTATTTACACAGCCTGATAAAAAAGTAGGTAGAAAACAGATATTAACAGCACCACATATTAAACAATATTGTTTAGACAATAACTTAGATTTTCCAATATTTCAACCTGAAAAGTTAAGAAATAATGAAGAAGTTAAAAATCAAATTATTGAATTAAAGCCAGATTTTATAATTGTTGCTGCTTATGGTCAAATATTACCAAAAGATATTTTAGATATTGCACCTTGTATAAATCTTCATGCATCTTTATTACCTAAATATAGAGGTGCAAGCCCTATTCAAGAATCACTTTTAAATGATGATACTTTTACAGGTGTTACTTCTATGTTAATGGAAGAAGGACTTGATAGTGGTGATATTCTAGGATTAAAATATTTAAAGATTACTCCTACAATGGAAGTTGTAGAAGCATTTAATAAACTTTCAGAAATAGCTGCAACTCTTACAATAGAAACACTAGATAACTATGAAAGAATTCTTCCTAAAAAACAAAATGAATCTGAAGTTAGTTATTGTAAAAAAATAAAAAAAGAGGATGGTTTAGTTGATTTTATTGATGCTAAAAAACTTGTATTAAAATTCAAAGCATACAGTTTTTGGCCAGGTATTTTTATAGAATCGGGATTAAAATTAAAAAATGTTACATTAGTTGAAAATGAATCATCTAATATTGCAGGTGAAATACTTGAAATAAAAAAAGATAGTGTTGTAGTAGCTTGTGCTAGAGGATCTATTGAAGTGAAAAATCTTCAAGCTCCATCAAAAAAAGAAGTGAATTCAGCTGATTATATAAGAGGTCAAAGATTAAAAGAGGGTGATATTTTAATTTAATATCACCACAATTTTTTAGCCTAAATAACTAGTATAAGCTGTAATTGTTAGTAAACTAAGCAGCACACCTAAAACTAAAGAGTTAATTGCAACTTTCTCATCTAATCCACCTTTAATAGCTAATACTGTCGCCATAGTCATAGGTGGCATCGCAACTTCAATGATTGTTACTTTTACCCATGTTTCATCAATTCCATAGAATAATTTAAATCCAACTAATACAATAATTGGAAC
>CAKZOX010000008.1 GCA_937138295.1 uncultured Campylobacteraceae bacterium | reverse complement strand
GAAGTTCTAATTAAAGTAACTTACTCATCTTTAAACTATAAAGATGCATTAAGTTCAGTTGGAAATCCAGGAGTAACTAGAGTTTTTCCACATGTTACAGGAATTGATTTAGCTGGAACAGTTGAAAAATCAAACTCTAGTAGTTTCAGTATAGGAGATAGAGTTTTAGTTACAGGATATGATTTAGGTATGAATACAAATGGTGGACATAGCCAATTTGTAAAAGTACCTGATTCTTGGCTTGTGAATATGCCTGAAAATATAAGTGATAGAGAGATTATGATTTATGGAACAGCTGGTTTAACAGCAGCATTATCTGTAAATGAATTACTAAATAATGGTATTACAAGTGGAGATATTTTAGTTACGGGAGCTACAGGAGGAGTTGGTAGTATTGCTGTTTCTATTTTGGCTAAATTAGGTTTTAATCCAATTGCAATAAGTGGTAAAGAGGATAAAATTCCATTTTTAAAAGAGATTGGAGCTAAAGAGGTAATTTTAAGAAAAGATTTTGATCTTGAAAATAAAAGACCTATGGGAAGTGAAAAATATGATGGTGTAATTGATACTGTTGGTGGAAATATTTTAGCTGAAGCCCTAAAGGTTTTAAAGTATGATGGTGTTGCAACTTGTTGTGGATTAACATCATCTTTTGCATTAAATACAAATGTATTCCCTTTTATATTAAGAGGTGTTAGATTAATTGGAATTGATTCAGTTGAGTGTAAAATAGAGAAAAAAATTGCAGCATGGAAAAAAATTGCTGGTGATTTCAAAATAGATACACTTGAAAATTTAACTACTGAAATAACACTTGATGAAATTAAAGATGCTTATGAAGCCTTATTAGCTGGACAAGCAGCTGGTAGATATCTAGTGAAAATAGACTAAATTTTAATTTAGTCTATAACACAATTAGCACTTTTTACAATATTTATATTACTTGATTGGGCGTACTCTTTACCCCAATCATGAAGTTGCTCTAAAATGGGTATTAATTTTTTTCCATTTTCTGTTAATTTATACTCTACTTTTGGTGGAATAACGGGATAAACTATTCTTTGTACTATCCCAACATCTTCCAACTCTCTTAGCTGTTGAGTTAACATCTTTTGACTAATATTAGGAATTAATCTTTTTAACTCTCCATTTCGTTTTATATCTTTTTTTAAAGCCCATAAAACCATACTTTTCCACTTTCCACCAATTATGTCAGTTGCTAATTGAAAATAACAACTATATTTTTTTGCTTCCATATATAATCTTTTTATTTTATTATACAAATTTACTTTAATAGTTACCTAAAAGTGCCTATATAACTTTTTAGTACATACTTGACAAAAATTTTGATATTGGATAAAATTTTTCCACAACTAATTAATAAGGAAAAAATATGGGAAAATATATAGAATTAACAAATGAAAATTTTGATACAACAGTAAGTAATGGATTATCTTTAGTGGACTTTTGGGCTCCTTGGTGTGGACCTTGTAGAATGTTAGCACCTGTTATTGATGAATTAGCAGGAGAGTTTGATGGGAAAGCAAATATTTGTAAAGTAAATACAGATGAAGAGCAAGACTTAGCGGTTAAATTTGGAGTTAGATCTATTCCAACAATTATTTTCATGAAAGATGGAGAGGTTGTTGATCAAATGGTTGGTGCTGCATCTAAGCAAGCATTAGCTGAAAAATTAAACGCTTTAGCGTAATTTTACCTTGTAGATACTACACCTCTTGTAGTATCTACCCCTTCAAAACACTCCAACTTAACTAAATTTTTTTAATTTATTAGATAGAATAAAATTTATCTTAAAATATTCAAAGAGAGAATTATGCAACAATTTTTAGAACAAGCCAAAAAAAGTAGTAGATTAATATCAACATTAAGTGGTGATATTAAAAATAGAGTACTAAATGAGATGGCTGATGCTTTATTAGAGCATTGTGACTATATAATAAGTCATAATAATAAAGATATGGAAGCTGGAAAAATGAATAATTTAACAGCAGATATCATGGATAGACTTTTACTTACAGGAGATAGAGTTACAGCTATGTCTAAAGCTATTAAAGAAATAGCAGCTCTAAAAGACCCAGTTGGAAGAACACTTGAAGGCTGGGTTACAGAAGATGGTTTAAATATTCAAAAAGTATCTATTCCTATTGGTGTAATTGGTATTATTTATGAAAGCAGACCAAATGTTACAAGTGATACAGCAGCACTTTGTTTTAAAAGTGGAAATGTTTGTGTTTTAAAAGGTGGGAAAGAGGCTGAACACTCAAATAAAGCAATAGCAACTGTTTTAAGAGATGTATTAGATAAAAATGGATTACCACAAAACGCTATTTCTCTTTTACCTGATTCTTCAAGAGAGGGTGTTGCAAAACTAATCAAACAAGATAAATATGTTGATTTAATAGTTCCAAGAGGTGGAGAAGCATTAATCAAATATGTATGTGAAAATGCAACAGTTCCTGTAGTAAAACATGATAAAGGACTTTGCCATACATATATAGATAAAGATGCAAATCATGAAAAAGCAATCTCTATTGCAATAAATGCAAAATGTTCAAGACCAGGTGTTTGTAATGCTATGGAAACAATGCTAGTACACAAAGATGTGGCAGCTTATATTTTACCTCCTTTACATGAAGCTTTTATGCAAAATATGACAGAGCTTAGAGGATGCGAAAGAACAAGAGAGTACATAGATATTCATTGTGCTACGGAAGAGGATTATGATACTGAATATTTAGCAAATATTTTATCTATAAAAGTTGTATCTGATTTAGATGAAGCAATAGCGCATATCTCAAAATATGGTTCAGGACACTCTGAGGCAATAATTAGTGAAAACTACACGAGTGTAAATAAGTTTTTAAATGAAGTTGATGCCGCTTGTGTATACGCAAATGCTAGTACAAGATTCACAGATGGTGGAGCTTTTGGACTTGGAGCTGAAGTAGGTATTTCTACAAATAAACTTCACTCAAGAGGACCTATGGGAATAAACGATTTGACTACTTTTAAATTTAAAATTTTAGGAAATGGGCAAATTAGATAAAAATTAATTAGGCTAAAATATAACCATTTTAGCCTAATATTTATTTTCCTTCAAACTCTTTATCATTAGTATTTTCAACTACTTTTTCAGCAATCTCATTTACTTCTTTAGCAATTTTATTAGACTCTTCAGCAGATGAAGCATTTTTTTGTGTAACATGGTCTAAGTTAATTACTGTATCATTAATTTGTTCCATTGCTCTAAACTGTTCGTTTGATGCTGATGATATATCACTAATCAAAGATAGTGTATTTTGAATATTACTATTTAATTTTTCATATCCTTCAATCATTTCTGATGATATTTTTTTACCATCATTTGCTTTACTTGTTGCATTTTCAACTAAACTTTTTATCTCTTTAGCAGCTTCAGCACTTCTTGCAGCTAAGTTTCTAACCTCTTGGGCAACAACAGCAAAACCTTTTCCTGCTTCACCAGCTGTTGCTGCTTCTACAGCTGCATTTAGTGATAATATATTTGTTTGGAATGCTATTTGATCAATAATCACAATAGCATCTGCAATAGCATTTGTTTGCTCATTTATTTGATCCATAGATAAAGCCGTACTCGAAGCTAATTCTCTTCCTGTTTTTACAGAACTTGATACTTCATTTGCATAAGATGTCATTTTTACAATATTTTCTGAACTATTTTTCATATTAGAAGTAATCTGCTCAACAGCCGCTGCTGTCTCTTCTAAAGAAGCAGCTTGATTATTTGCAGCACTTGTTAAATTAGAAACATTTATAGATAATTTCTCTGCATTTCTTGATAAATTTAATCCAGTATTTTTATTTTCTAAAAGCATAGATGTAATAGCATTTCCTAAAC
>CAKZOX010000007.1 GCA_937138295.1 uncultured Campylobacteraceae bacterium | reverse complement strand
AGATCTCATGGTATTCATGGTGAGCCTATTACATTTGGTTTAACTTTAGCTGTTTGGTATGATGAAATGGCTAGACATCTTAAAAATCTTGAAGAAACTATGGATGTTATTGCAGTTGGTCAAATTTCTGGGGCTATGGGTAACTTTGCACACGCACCATTAGAGCTTGAAGAGTATGCAATGGCTGAATTAGGTTTAAAACCAGAGCCTTGTTCAAATCAAGTTGTTCACAGAGATAGATACGCAAGACTAGCTTCTGCACTAGCATTATTAGCATCATCAATCGAAAAATTTGCTGTTCAAGTAAGACACTTACAAAGAACAGAAGTTTATGAAGCGGAAGAGTTTTTTGCAAAAGGTCAAAAAGGATCTTCAGCAATGCCTCATAAAAGAAATCCAATTTTAACTGAAAATATCACAGGACTCGCAAGAACTATTAGAGCTTATGCAGCTCCTGCTATGGAAAATGTTGCTTTATGGCATGAAAGAGATATCTCTCATTCATCAAATGAAAGATTCTGGTTACCAGATGCATTTATTACAAGTGATTTCATGCTTCACAGAATGAATAATGTAATTGCTAACTTAACTGTTATGCCTGAAAACATGATGAAAAACTTAAATTTAACAGGTGGTTTAGTATTCTCTCAAAGAGTTTTATTAGAATTACCAAAAGCTGGTGTTTCAAGAGAAGATGCTTATAAAATTGTTCAAAGAAATGCTATGAAAGTGTGGGCTGAAATTAAAGAAGGTAAACCAACTGTAGATGAAAATGGTGAGTCATTATATTTAGGTCACTTATTAGCAGATGATGAATTAAGAAGTAAATTAAGTGAAGAACAAATTAGAGAATGTTTTAATTATGATTATTACACAAAAAATGTAGATGCAATCTACAATAGAGTTTTCAAAAAATAACAAAAACTATTTATAAACAAAAAGGGATAAATATGTCAATTATGATTTGTAAAAGAAATGGGAGAAAAGAGGTTTTAGATATTACTAAAATCCAAGATATGACTATCTCAGCTACCGAAGGTCTTGATGGTGTATCTCAAAGTGAATTAGAATTAGATTCGCAAATAAAATTTGTTGATGGAATGAGTACAGCAGATATTCAAGATGCACTAATAAAAACAGCAGTGGAAAAAATTGACATTGATGTTCCAAACTGGACTTTTACTGCAGCTAGATTATTCTTATTTGATTTATATCATAAAGTTGGAAAAGCAACTGACGGTGTAAAAGGCGAATCTTATGGAAAATTTGAGAAATATATTCAAAATGGTATCAATGAAGGTAGATTAATTCCAAGTTTAGCAGATGGATATGATTTAGATGAATTAAATGATTATTTAGACCCATCTAGAGATTATTTATTTAATTATTTAGGAATTAAAACTTTATACGATAGATATTTAATTAAAAATAGAGATGGTCAACCTATAGAATTACCACAGCAAATGTTTATGGCAATTGCTATGTTCTTAGCCCAAAATGAAGATAATAAACAAGAAAGAGCAAAAGAGTTTTATGATGTAGTTTCAAAATTTGAAGTTATGCTAGCAACTCCTACATTATCTAATGCTAGAACTAATAGACACCAATTATCATCTTGTTATATTGGCTCAACTCCTGATAATATCGAAGGTATATTTGATTCATACCATGAAATGGCACTATTATCTAAATATGGTGGTGGTATCGGTTGGGATTGGAACCAAGTTAGAGCTATGGGTGGAGCAATTGATGGACATAAAAGTGCAGCTGGTGGTACAGTACCGTTTCTTAAAATTGCAAATGATGTAGCACTTGCAGTTGATCAATTAGGTACAAGAAAAGGTGCAATTGCTGTATATATTGAGCCTTGGCATATGGATATCTCTGATTTCTTAGATTTAAAGAAAAACTCAGGTGAAGAAAGAAGAAGAGCACATGACTTATTCCCTGCACTTTGGATTACTGATTTATTTATGGAAAGAGTTGTTGCAGACGAACATTGGACACTATTTGATCCATATGAGGTAAAAGAGTTATCTGAATTACATGGTGATGAATTTAAAGCTAAATATTTACAATTTGAACAAGATGAATCATTAACTAGAGAAAAAATTAAAGCAAAAGATTTATGGAAAAAAATTCTTACATCATATTTTGAATCAGGAAGTCCTTTCTTATGTTTTAAAGATAATGCAAACAGAGCTAATCCAAATAGTCATGTTGGACATATTAGAAGTTCTAACCTGTGTACAGAAATCTTCCAAAATACAAATCCAAACTACTATAAAATTAAATTAGAGTTTGAAGATGGTACTATTTCAACATATGATGAAGAAGAAATTGTAAGAGTTGATTCAGGAGTTGATAAAAAAGCTAATAAAATTACAGCTTTAGATTCAATAGGTGGAAAGCAAATATTTATAGTAGAAAAAGAGAAAATTGATGGAGATACAGCTGTTTGTAACTTAGCATCTGTAAATCTTTCTAGAATTAATACAAATGAAGATATTCAAAGGGTTATACCAACTGCAATTAGAATGCTTGATAATGTAATTGATTTAAATTTCTACCCACTTAGAAAAGTTAAAGCAACTAACTTAAAATCTAGAAGTATTGGTTTAGGTGTGATGGGTGAAGCTCAAATGGTAGCTGAATCACATATTATGTGGGGTTCTACAGAACATTTTAAAAAGATTGACTCAGTAATGGAAGCAATTTCGTATAATGCAATTAAGGCTAGTTCTGAATTAGCTGTTGAAAAAGGAATTTATCCAACATTTGAAGGTTCTAAATGGTCTCAAGGTATTATGCCACATGACCATGCACCACAATCTGTAAATGCTTTAGTTGATAGAGATTTATTTGATACTGGTTTTGATTGGGATGCTTTAAGAGAAAAAGTAAAAAAAGATGGAATGAGAAATGGTTACCTTATGGCAGTTGCTCCTACTTCATCTATTTCAATTTTAGTAGGAACAACTCAAACTATTGAGCCTGTTTACAAAAGAAAATGGTTTGAAGAAAACTTATCTGGTTTAATTCCTGTTGTTGTACCTAATTTAAGTCCTGAAACTTGGGCTTACTATACCCCTTCATTTGAAATTGATCAGTTACAAGTTATTAAAGCAGCAGCTGTTAGACAAAAATGGATTGATCAAGGTCAATCAACAAATATTTTCATGAGTTTAGATAAAGCAAGTGGTAAGTATTTAAATGAAATTTATACATTAGCTTGGAAATTAGGATTAAAATCAACATATTATCTTAGAAGTCAATCTCCTGAAGCTAACAATGATGTTGAAGATAGAAGTTTAGAATGTGTTGGTTGTCAATAGGATGATTTAACATTTCATTTCTATGAATGAATATTTGATATAGTAAAATAAAAGAAAATTTGAGGTTTTTATGAGCAGAAAAACAATTTATAATCCAGATACTAAAGAAACTCTAAACGATAGAAGAGTTTTTGGTGGAAATAGTGATGGTATGATTAACTTCACTAAAATGAAGTATGAATGGGCTTTAAGATTATGGGATACAATGGAAGCAAATACATGGTTCCCTAAAGAAGTACAAATGACAGCAGATGCTAAGGATTATAAATATCTTACTCCTGCTGAAAAAAGAATGTATGACTTAGTTTTATCACAGCTTATTTTTATGGATTCTTTACAAACAAATAATCTAATGGATAATATTAATCCTTTTATTACTGCACCTGAAATAAATGCTTGTTTATCAAGACAATCTTATGAAGAAGCTAACCACTCTAAATCTTACGCTGTAATGGTTGAATCAATTTCAGATAATACAGATAATATTTATAATATGTGGAAAAGTGATGCAAAATTAAAAGAGAAAAATGATTATATTGCTGAAGTTTACAAGAACTTAACAGCAGATGGTGAAGCTATTACTGATAGAAAAATGTTATTAGCAATGTTTGCTAATCAGATTTTAGAAGGTTTATACTTCTATGCTGGATTTGCAGCTATGTATGCATTAGGTAAGTCTGGTAAAATGCTTGGATCTTCTCAAATGATTAGATTTATACAAAGAGATGAGATAACACACCTTTTATTATTCCAAAATATGATTAATAGCACTAGAAAAGAAAGACCGGAACTATTTACTCCTGAATTAGAAGAAACTGTTAGAGGTATGTTTAGAAAGGCTGTACAATTAGAATCATCTTGGGGAGCTTATATTACTCAAGGTCAGATTTTAGGTTTTACAGATAAGATTATTGAGCAGTATATTCAATATTTAGCAGATAGAAGACTTGAAGCTGTTGGATATAAACCAGAATACAATGTAAAGCACCCTATTCCATGGGTTGATGGTTATGCATCATTTAATGATCAAAGAACAAATTTCTTTGAAGGTAATGTTGTAAACTATTCAAAAGGTTCAATTGATTTTGACGACTTTTAAAATAAAGTGAGATAATACTCACTTTATTTGTTTATTTTAGAGTTTCCTCTAAAACTTCTGTAAATCTATTCCATGATTTCATATCAGCATCTTTTCTATATTTATCACTTCCAAATATTGTAAATGCATGTGGTGCACCACTATAAGTAATCATTTCATGTTTAACACCTGTACTTTCAAGTTCTACTGCTAAATCAGCAAACTCTTTAAAAGGTACAACTTTGTCAGCTGTTCCGTGGAAAACTACAACTTTACCTTTAGTGTTTTTATAGTCTTGACCTTTAGGTGTAAATAAATTTCCATGGAATGGAACAAATGCTTTTAAATTTGCACCACTTCTAGCAAACTCTAAGATTGAACTACCACCAAAACAGTAACCAGTTCCTACTGCATTATCAGTATTTAAACCTTGTTTTTTAGCTTCATCTAATCCAGCATATAAAAGTTTTCTCATCTTTTCTCTGTCTTTATATAAAGCTACAGCATTTGCTTTTTTATCTTTTACTTCTGTTGGTCTATTTCCTTTTCCATATAAATCAACAGCAAAAGCAGCATATCCTAAGTTATTAAGCATATCTACTCTTTTCTTTTCATAATCAGTTAAACCATCCCAATCATGAACTAAATATACTAAAGGAGCATCTTTAGAAGGTGATTTATAATATCCCTCATACTCTTTACCATCAACTTTATATGTAATGTCATTTGCTAGTAATGCTCCAGCCGTTAAAATAGTACTTAAAAAAATCTTTTTCATTTGTTTCCTTTAAAAAAGTGTCTCATCGTGGAAATATTCATTAATTCCATTAAATCCCTCTAGAAAATATAAAAAGTGATTTAGACTTTCTATCTCTTCTTCAGTAACCACACCCCTCATGCTTGGCATACCATTAAAATATTTTATTACACCTTCTAAGCAAACTGATTTAGATCTATCAGGAGCTAATACATAACTCTTTAGATAATCAGATGTTTCATAAAGATGGAACTCAATATCACTTTTGTCACCGATTTGTTGTTTTAATCTAAAAGATATCTGATTAGCTGTCGGTGCTTTTAGATTCATTTTATTATCTTCATGAAAAAAGTTTCTAACAACTTTATTCATATCAATAAATTTCACATGACATGAAGTGCATTTTTGTTCAAAAATATTTTCGCCAACTTCATAAGTTTGTTTGTCAAACTCTTCGGGTAATTCATAATCATCAGAACTAAATAGTACTGAGAATACTAAAAATATTGCAATAAAAAATTTCATAATAGCTCCTTGAAAAAAGCATTATAAATAATAACACAAATAATTTTCTATTTCAATATAAAAAATGTTAGTTTATACGTTAATTTTCTTTAATTCTCTAATTATTCTTGCAATGTCGTTAGAATATTTTCTGGCTCTTTTACTGTTGTATTTCCACCCACCATTATACGAGGCCCATACTCTTCGCCAGTTTCCTTTATGTTGTTCTTGCCAGAATTTTAATTCTTCTATTGCATTTTGAGTAGCGAAATCAAAATCACTAATAAGTTTCATAGCTAATTTGTTTCTATTCCAAGAAGTGTCTTTAAGTTTTTGTCTACTAATTACACTTTTGATGTGAGCTTGATAAAGTCCAAAGTCTTTACTATTAACATTTATAATATATTTGCCAAGGGAAGATTCTTTTATTGCAATAGCCATTAAAGAATAACTAAAGCCATGTTCTTGACCTTTTAATTTTATAGTTTTTAATAGATTTATATCATCTTTACTAAGTTTATTTGGGTTAAAGTTAACACCAAAGCTAAAACTGATAGTTAATAAAAGTAATATAAAGATTTTATTTATCAATAATTTCATCCTAAAATCGAGATTTTTTGAGTGAAATTATATTAAAAAGTCTAATTTTTGTCAAATATAGCTTAAATTTTGTTTTTTGTGATATCTTCTAATAAGGTTTTTACACAAATTTCTATCATTTCGTAAACCTTATCAAAACCTTCAAAACCTTCAAAAAAATATGGATCTGGTACATCTTTTCCACTAAAACCAAAATCACCAAGTTTCAATACTTTTTCTTGACCAAGTTTTTTTATGTTTTTTACATTTGAATCATCTAATCCTATAACATAATCAAATTTATTAATATCATTTTTTGTGAATTGTACAGCTCTTTGAGATGATATATCTATTCCATTTTGTTTAGCAACTTTTATAGAGTTTTCACAAGGTGGTTCACCAATATGCCATGAACCTGTTCCTGCACTTGTAATTTTTAAATCTAAATTATTTTTATTAACATAATTTTCAGCAATTCCATGGGCAAGTGGAGATCTACAAATATTTCCTAAGCATACAAATATTATTGATTTACTCATTATTATTTAGTCCTATATTTATATATTTTCTTACTTTGTCTATTGTATTTTTATTAAAATCCATTGATATAATTTTTTTTGAATCATCTTTAATAGTTTCTCCAAATGGATCTATAATCGCACTTCCACTTGCCATATTGTTATTTGAAGAATTAGAAGCAATCAAAAAAGCTTGATTTACTAAAGCTAAAGATTTAGTTATAGTTTCATAATGATCTTTTCTCTTTGCTCCCCACATAGCAGGATTTAATATAATATCAGCACCTTTTATTTTTTCCCATAAAACAGGAAATCTAAGTTCAAAACATATAAGTGTAGCGATTTTTATTCCATCAATTTCAATGATTTTAATATCATCTTCATTTCCAGCTTTAAAATACTCTTGCTCATTTCCTAATGGAAAAAGTTTAGACTTTGATTGTTGGTGGATTATTTTTCCCTTTGATATCAAAAAAAATGTATTAAGATAATTATCTTTATTTCCAGTTATTAAAGTTAATCCAATTGATTTATTTGTAGATAAGTTTTTGATTTTTTCAAGAACAATTTGTGAAAAATCACTAGCTTCTTGCATATTCTCATAGGCAAACTCTGTAATACATACTTCAGGAGCTAGAATTAAACTATCATCTTCACATTGATTTATTAAAGATACTAATTCATCAAGATTTTTTTGGAAATTATTTTTATCAGTTTTAAATTGTAGTGCAATTAATTTCATACTAAATTTTTAATTCCTTTGTTCTAAACTTAATAAAAACTCTTTTTTACCTACGCCACCTGCATATCCTGATATATTTCCATTACTTGCTATAACTCTATGACAAGGTATTATAATGTGAAGCATATTTTGTGCATTTGCATTTGCAACGGCTCTGTGTGAGTTCTCTTTATCAATATTTTGTGCTTGTTGTTTGTAGCTAATTGTTTTTCCATATGGAATATTTAATAACTCTTTCCAACATTGAATTTGAAATGGACTTCCAACTAATTGCATAGGTACATCAAATTGCGTTCTTTTATTTTCAAAATATTCATTTAATTGAGTTTTTAAAATATCAAAGTAATCACAATCTGCAGGAATTACATCAGCTTCAAATTTTTTTCTTAGGGTGTCTATTTTTGCTTCTATATTATGTGGAGAGAAAAATGCTAGCATTACTATTCCATCTTTTGAAGCTGCTGCTAGCATTTCTCCTAAAGGAGTATCTATTGTAGTTGTAGTTATTATATTTTTTGATTCAGATTTATAAACTCTCATGGGCTTTATCTAGTTTGCCCTTGACCAAAGATTTTATATTTAAATGTTGTTAAATCATTTATTCCCATTGGTCCTCTTGAGTGAAGTTTATTTGTTGAAATTCCAACTTCAGCACCTAAACCAAATGCTCCACCATCTGTAAATCT
>CAKZOX010000006.1 GCA_937138295.1 uncultured Campylobacteraceae bacterium | reverse complement strand
TCATTTTTATAATAAGCATTGATTTTATTATCACAAGATAAATCTTCAATTACAGCTAAATCATTTTTACATATTAATAATGTTGTAATATTGTTTTTATAATCAAATCTTAAATCAAAATCTTCCAATTGTTTCATAAGAATAGGATATTCATTTTTCATATACATATCGATTTCATTAACTTTTATATTATTATTTTTTATAGCTATATCTGCATTACTTGTTATTGATTTTAAATCTATATTTGTGTTAGATAAATCTGCTGTTTTAACATTTGTACATGCTGTAAATGTTATACCTATTAAACTTATTCCTATTATTTTTAGTATATTTGTATACATATATTTCCTTATTATATAGTTGTAAATATATTATTAAGTTATTTCTTAAAAGATAATTAATATTATTATAGATTAATCTTTTTAAATTAATATATATTTTAAATTGTTGTAATACAATTATAAAAAATAAAAGGATATATTTGGAAAAAGTATATTATTCATATGAAATGTTTAAAAATGATGTAAATATTTTATCTTCTAAGATTAATGATTTTAATCCTGAAGTAGTTTTAGCTGTTGCTAGGGGTGGTTTAACATTAGGTCACTTTATTTGTAATACAATTAATAATAGAAATCTTTTTTCTATAAATTCTATTTCTTATGATAATGAAATACAACTATCATCTGTAGAAGTTTTTAATATTCCTGATTTAAGTGCTTATAAAAAAATTGTAATTGTTGATGATATAGTAGATAGTGGTAAAACTTTATTAAAAGTTATTGATATCTTAAATGATAAATTTCCTAATTTAGATATTAAGATTGCTTCAATATATTATAAAGATGGGGCTTTATTAAAACCTGATTTTTATATAAGAAATGCCGATTGTTGGATTGATTTTTTCTGGGAAATTGATACAAGGTTATAAAATATAGTGATTCTATAGAAATTTTATTTTCATTTAAAATATATTGTGTAAAATGTTACAAATAATTATAGGAAAATTTATGACTTTTATTGATTTTAAAAAACATCTATTAGATGCAGAGTTAACAATACCAAAGTTCACTGATCTAATCAAAGTAAGTGATAAAAATATTCAGGCATACAAGAAAAAAGAAAAGGTACCTAATGCTATTGGTGCTTTAGCTGCTTGTTTTGCTAAAATGAATCAAGAGGGAATTGATTATAAAGATTTAATGTCTAATTTAGACTTAGAAAAAAAATCAAAAAAAGGTGCTGGTTTTTCTGCTAAAAAGAAAAAATAATACATTAATGTTTTTTTGATACAATTCTCAAAAAATATTGGGATATCAAAATGACATTAAATAAACATAGTAAGCAGATTTTAGCTACTGCTTCACTTCTCCTAGCATTAGCTATATCTTTTGGAGCCTTTGGTGCTCATGGTTTAAAAAATATCTTAAGTGAGCATTATTTAACAATATATCATACAGGTGTTGAATATCAATTTTATAATACTTTAGGATTATTTGCTTTAGGTATTATTGCTAATTTTATATCAAATACTAAAAGAATCAAACTATCATTTTATTTTATTTTAATTGGAACTATTATTTTTTCAGTTTCATTATACATGTTAGCAATTTTAGATATGCCTGTATTAGGAGCAATTACACCTATTGGTGGAACAGCTCAAATCATAGGTTGGTTAATCTTATTTTATACGTTGATTAAGGAGTAAATTTGTCAGCTATACAACAAGTTCAGAAGGTTAGAGATTCTAAATGGTTCTCTAATTTAACTACTGCAATTATTATTATTTATGCATCTATATTAGGTTTTAAAACTTTAGATGAAGTTGAAAGTAATTATGACTTATTCTTAAAATTTGCAGATTATTTTGTAACTATTTATTTTGTTTTTGAGTTAGCTATTAAAATGGTTTCTGAAAAAAGGTTATTAAACTTTTTCAAGTCAGGTTGGAATATATTTGACTTTGTAATTGTTGTAATTACACTTTTACCTTTAGAATCTTCAAGTTTTGCAGCTATTGCTAGACTTATGAGAGTTTTTAGAATACTAAGATTATTTACAGCAAGACCTGAATTAAAAGCAATTATAGATATGTTAATTAAAGCTATTCCCTCTATCATTGATATTGTGATTTTAATGTTCATCATATTTTATATATACGCAATTATTGGTAGTTTCTTCTTTGTTGATTTACCATCTGGATTATGGAAAGACTTCTTAATTTCAATGTTGACTTTATTTAGAGTTTTAACATTTGAAGATTGGACAGATGTGATGTATGAAGCTATGGAAGTTTATCCATGGGCATGGGTATACTTTGTTTCATTTGTAATTATTGCAGCTTTTGTGTTCTTTAACTTATTTATTGCGGTTATAATTGGTGAAATGCAAAAACTTCAAGAAGCTGATATGAAAGAAGAAATACATGAAGATAGTATTAAACTTGATATACTACTAAAAGAAATAAAAGAATTA
Organism: uncultured Campylobacteraceae bacterium; assembly: GCA_937138295.1. GTDB lineage: Bacteria > Campylobacterota > Campylobacteria > Campylobacterales > Arcobacteraceae > JALRJW01. Next base: position 53,045 of record CAKZOX010000006.1, on the reverse strand, counting down.
AAAGAAGAGATCAAAGACTTAAAGCAAAAAGAGTAGTTAAAAATGAAAACATTTTCAATTCTTGGCTTAGGATGGCTTGGCTATCCTTTGTCTAAAAAGTTAGAAAGTAAATTTAATATTAAATGTTCCATTAGAAATGAACAAAAATTAAATGAAATTAAAGATGATATAAAAAAAGAAAAATATGAAGCTTTTATTTTAAATGAAAACAATCTTACTAATTTAGATAAATTATTAGATACAAACTATTTATTTATAAACTTTCCTCCATCAAAATCTGAAGATTATTTAGAATTTTTATCAAAAATATACAATCATCCAAAAATTAAATATATAGAAAAAATATTTTTTGTTAGTTCAACATCTGTTTATCCAAATATAAATATGAATTTCACAGAAGATTTTATCATAGAGGATGATTCTAAAAAGAAAATAGTTATTTTAGCAGAAAATTTAGTTAAACAAAAAACCAATTACATATTAAGGTTATCTGGACTTTCAGGTTATAATAGAATGCCTGGTAAATTTTTTAGTGGTAAAATATTAAGTGATAGTAGTGCTATTGTAAACTTTGTTCATAAAGATGATGTGATTAATGTAGTTGAATTTTTTATTGAAAATGAAATTCATGATGGAATATTTAATGTATGCGCTCCAATTCATCCAACTAAAAAAGAATTATATTCTCTTCACTGTAGAATTTTAAATTTACAATTGCCGATATTTGAAAATAAAAATAATGTTTTAAATAGAAAAATAAGTACTGAAAAACTTTTAGAAACAGGTTTTAGATACGAATACACAAATCCAATGGATTTCTTTAAAAATTAAGATAATTTTAGACTAAATAGATATAATATTTACACTAAAAAAAAGGTTTCTCTTGGGAAAGTATTCTATAAAATTTAAGCTCATTTTTTTGTTCGTATTAATTAAACTTTTACCCTTGTTAATTATTTCATATATATCATATGTAGGTATGGTTAAATTAGGAGAGTATTTCAATGACACTACTAGATATATTTCCAATAGTAGTAAAGAAATAATTCTAAATACGGCAAATGAAGCCATTGAAGATAGTGTAAAAAACTTAGATAAAAAAGCTCAAGACTCACTAGAAAGATTAACCTTTGAAGTTGCAAATAATGTTGCAGAATTTTTATATCAAAGGGATGAGGATATAACTTTCTTATCTTCTTTAAATATAAATCAAAAAACTTTGGAAAGTTTTTATAGTTCTAAAAATAGAGAAATTATTGTACACGAAGATTATGAATATAATGACACTACAAACAATTGGAAAAGTACTAATCCTCCTAAAGAACTTGTTAGAGAAAAAACAAATGCGAATTTGAAAGATAATGATAAAGAGTTTAATTATATTGATCCTATTTTTTTTGAAAAGAAATTAATTCCAATTTATAAAGAAGTTAGTTTTTTTGATTTAAATGGAAAAGAAAAATATAAAGTATCTAGTATTGATAAAGATTTAAAAGATTTATCAAAAAAAGATAATACTTATTTAAAAGCAGAAAACTTTTTCCCTGAAATTATAAACTTAGAAAAAAATGACATTTATGTTTCTGAAGTTATAGGAGAATATGTAGGTACAAAAGTTATAGGGACATTTACTAAAGAAAAAGCAAAAAAAGCTAATATTGAATTTGAACCTGAAAATTATGCCTATGCAGGTAAAGAAAATCCAGTTGGTAAAAAATTTGAAGGTATAGTAAGATTTGTAAAGCCTGTATATGAAAATGAAAATAAAATAGGTTATGTTTCTATTTTATTAGACCATGAACATATTATGCAATTTACTGATACTTTAAATCCTACTTCAAAAAATCCAGTAAATAATATAATTGATGCTAGTGAAGGAAATTATGCTTTTATGTGGGATTTTGAAGGTAAAAATATTTCTCACATCAGAGACTATTTTATATACGGATATAATTCTTCTACAGGAAATGGTGTAATGCCTTGGCTTAGTAAAGATGTTGCAGATAAATTTTATAATTCAAATAAAGATATTAATACATTTTTAAAGTCTTATCCAACATTTGAAGAACAATCATTAAGTAAAAAACCTAATATTAAGCAATTAAAAGATTACGGTGAAATTCCTTTAGATTGTAGATATTTAAATTTTGCACCACAATGTGATGGGTGGATGCAACTAACTCAAAATGGTGGTTTTGGTTCATTTGTAATTTTTTGGAGTGGAGTATGGAAACTATCAACAGCTGCTACTATTCCATACTATACAGGTCAGTATGCTGATTCTAAAAGAGGTTTTGGTTTTGTAACTATTGGAGCTAATGTTGATGAGTTTCATGCAGCTGCTAATAAAACAAGAAATAATATAAAAAATATTTTAAAAACTCAAAATGAATTTATGAATGATTTGATAGAAGAAAATAAAAATCAAGTTAATACATTTATTCAAAAAAATATTAGTGAATTAACAACAATAACTGTAGTAATCACTTTAATAGTAATTTTGATAGCTATTTGGCTTTCAAACTATATTTCATCAAAAATTTCAAATTTATTAATTGCAACTAAGAAATTTGGTAAAAATGATTTTAAATTTAGAACAAAAATTACATCAAAAGATGAAATAGGTGAACTTGAAAAATCATTTAATGAAATGGCGAATAAGATTGAAAATTTAATTTTATCTCAAAAAGATACAAATGATAATTTACAAAAAATTGTCTCTGAAAAAACAGAAGAATTAAGAAAAATTAATTCAAATTTACAAGAGAAAATTAAAAATGAAGTAGATAATTCTAGACAGAAAGATGCACTATTAACTCAAAATAGTAAAATGGCTGCTATGGGTGAAATGATTTCAATGATTATACATCAATGGAAACAACCATTAAATGTAATAGCTATGATATCTTCTGAACAAAATTTATTAAAACAGTTAGGTAAATATTCACTAGATGATTTAGAAAATGATAATAGTAAAATCAAAAAACAGATCATACTTATGGAAAAAACCATGAATGATTTTAGGAATTTCTTTGAAAAATCACCTAAAGAAGTTTATAACGTAAAAGAAATGATTGATATGTCAATTGATTTAGTTGAAAGTATTTATAGAGCTCAAGGTATTGCTATCAATCTTAATATAAACGAAGAATTATATGAAAGTAAAACCTTAGGTTATAAAAATGAGATTATTCAAGTATTAATTAATATTTTAAATAACGCTAGAGATGAAATATTAACTAAAAAAACAAAATATTCAAAAATTGATATTTCATTAGTTGATAATAAAGAATATTTAGATATTGTTATTCAAGATTATTCAGGAGGTGTTCCTGAAAATATTATAGATAATATTTTTGAACCATATTTCACTACTAAACCTTCTTCAAAAGGTACAGGATTAGGTTTATATATGACTAAATCTATTCTTGATAAAGTTAATGGAAATATTAAAGTAGAAAATGCGAAATCTAATATTAAAGATGAAATTTTAGTTGGAGCTAAATTTACAATTTCAATTATAAAGGAAGATTAATGGCAAAATCAAAAGAACATCAATTTGATATCTCAGCTAAACTTGATATGCAAGAAATGAAAAATGCTGTAATTCAAGCTCAAAAAGAAGTTGATAATAGATATGACTTTAAAGGTATTACAAAAGAGATTGATTTTAATCAAGGTTCTAAAGTTCTTACATTAGTAAGTGATAGTGACAATAAAGTTGAAGCTATGTACGATATTTTAATTTCTAAAATGAATAAAAGAGATATTTCAATTAATTCATTAGAAGAAACAAAAAAAGAAGATGCTAGTGGTGGAAATAGAAAGTATACTTATAGAATAATTGATTCTATTGAAAAAGATGAAGCTAAAACAATTCAAAGTGAAATCAAAAAATTAAAATTAAAAGTAACTGCTGTAAATCAAGGTGATGAAATCAGAGTTAGTGGTAAAAACATAGATGATTTACAGGCTATTATGAGACATTTAAAAAGCTTAGAGTTAAAATCACCATTGGTTTTTGATAACTTCAAATAAAAATGAAAGATTCATATGTCAAACATAAAAAACTTTAAAGTGCATAAACTAGAAAATCCTAAGTTTATACATCCAATGTCTTTCACTTTTGAACAAAGTGGAAGACAAAGAAGATGGGAAGCTGTTAAAAGTCATGATAGCGTTGCTGTACTTTTATATCATACAAAAAAAGATGCATTTTTATTAGTAAAACAATTTAGACCAGCTGTTTATTTTGCAAATAACCAAGAGGGTGATGGAATTACTTATGAGTTATGTGCTGGATTAAAAGACAAAGAGTTAGATGAGTTTACTATTACATCTGAAGAAATAGATGAAGAGTGTGGTTATGATGTTAAACCTGACCATATTGAAAGAATAACTGCATTTTATACAGCTGTTGGGTTTTCAGGTGGATTACAAACTGTATTTTATGCTGAAATCAATGATGACTTAAAAATTCATGAAGGTGGTGGAATTGAATCTGAGGAGATTGAATTATATTATTTACCTTTAAATAAAGCAAAAGAGTTTGTATTTGATGAATCAAAACCAAAAACTCCAGGGCTAATATTCTCTTTTTATTGGTTTTTTCAAAATAAATTAAATAGGAAGTTTGATTGATAAAATCTCTTTTTTTATTTTTCATATTAACTTCATCTTTATTTGCTAACACATTAGGCAATGAGAACTCTTTTATTACAAAGTTTGAATATGGGAAAATGCTTTATAATAATCCAAGGGGAATAGGTTGTATTAAGTGTCATGGGGAAAATGCTGAAGGTAAAACTATAGTATCTTTTACTCATGTTTATAGAAACAAAAAATACAATTGTAAATTAACAACTCCTAGTATCAAAAATATTGATTATAAAACATTTTACAGTAAAGTTAATGGTAAAGATACAAAAAAGAAAACTTTCCAAAATGATGAAGTTTGTCAAAAATTAATTTATAAAGCTGATGTAATGCCTACATATTTTTTGGTAAATGAAGAGATTGACGCAATTTATTACTATATTAATAATCTAAAAGATAAATGATATAAGATTAATGATATAATCCAAAAAAAATTAAAAGGCCTTATATGTTAGTTGCACCCTCAATATTATCTGCAGATTTTGGTAAATTAGACCAAGAAATAAAAGCTATTTGTGATGGTGGATGTGATTTAATCCACGTTGACGTAATGGATGGTCATTTTGTACCAAATATGACTATTGGACCAGTTGTAGTAAATCCTGTAGCAAAAGCTGCTACAAAACCTTTAGATGTACATTTAATGGTAGAAAATAATACTTTCTTTGTAGAACTTTTTGCACCTTTAAAACCTGAGTATATCTCTTTTCATATTGAAAGTGAAAAACATCCTCACAGATTGATTCAAAAAATAAGATCTTATGGAATAAAACCTGCTATTGTTTTAAATCCTCATACTCCACCTGAAAGTATAGAGTTTTTATTAGAAGACTTAGATATGGTTTTACTAATGTCTGTAAATCCTGGTTTTGGTGGTCAAAAATTTATTACTAGTGTTGTTGAAAAAACAAGAAGATTAAAAAAACTAATCAATGAAAAAAATCCAAATTGCCTAATTGAAGTAGATGGTGGGGTAAATGATAAAAATATCCATGAGCTAAAAGAGGCTGGAGTAGATGTTGTAGTTGCTGGGTCTTATGTATTTGGAAATGAGGATTATTCAAAAGCTATAAAGTCTTTACAGGTATAAAATGAGAATAAAAATCTGTGGAATTACAAATCTTGAAGATGCATTAAATGCTGTAAAAGCAGGTGCGAATGCTTTAGGGTTTGTATTTTATAAAAAAAGTCCTAGATATATTGAACCAACTAAAGCTAAAGAAATCATAGATAAACTTCCTCCTTTTGTTCAAAGTGTCGGTTTATTTGTTAATATTTATGCTGCACAAGCAGATTTTATAGCTAGAATTTCAGGTATTGATATTGCTCAAATTCATTTTGAAGCTGATAATAAGTTTTATGAGTCTTTACAAACTAGATTTATTGAAGTTATTAGAGTCAAATCAAGAGAAGATTTAATTGGCTTAGATCCTTCAAAATACTATTTAGTTGATGCATTTGTTGAAAATTATGGTGGAGAAGGTAAAAGAATTGCCATAGAATGGTTTGAAGGAATTGATTGTTCAAATCTTATTTTAGCAGGTGGTTTAAATGCATCTAATTTACATGAATTAAAAGATCTTAATTTTTATGGAGTAGATGTAAGTAGTGGTGTTGAAGAGACTAAAGGTAAAAAATCTAATACTAAAATGATAGAGTTTGTAAAAAAAGTAAATGAAATATAATACATTAAACTATTTAATAGAAGAACTAACAAAAAAATCAATACCTTTTGATGAATTTTTAGAGAGAATTGAAAAGTGTACTGATACATTTTTTTTAGATCCATACTTAGAGTTTGAATTATTAATTTCAAATGGATTACCTTTAGAAATAGAAAATGAACAAGTATCTTTATCTACATTAACTAATAAAATTGAAGATCAAGTATTTTGTATAGTTGATATTGAAACAAATGGTTCTAATGTAAAAAAAGGCTATCAAATTATTGAATTAGGAGCAGTTAAAGTACAAAATGGAAAAGTAATTGACCAGTTTGATACTTTAGTTTATGCAAAAGATATACCTCCATATATTCAAGATGTAACGAATATTAGACCTAGTATGTTAAAGAATGCCCCTTTTATTAAAAATGTATTACAAGATTTTAAAATATTTTTAGAAGATACTGTATTTATTGCCCATGATATAAAATTTGATTTTAATTTTATTTCTGATTCTTTTGAAAAATATGACTTAGGAAAATTACAAAATAGAAAATTATGTAGTATTGATTTAGCTAAAAGAACAATTGATGCTCAAAAATATGGACTTAAATTTTTAAAAGAAGAATTAGATATAAAAGTGAAGCATCATCATAGAGCTTATTATGATGCATTGACTACTTACTATATATTTATAGAATCACTAAGCAAACTAGATGTAAATATCAAAACTACAGAGGATTTAATAGCCTTTTCAAAACAAGGTAAAATAATTAATCCTCCACCTAAAAGAGATCATAATAAACGAGACTATAAAAAAGAAAAAAAAGAAAAGAGAGAAGAAAAAACTCAAGATGAAAACAAATAAATCTTTTAATCTTATTTTAGATTCTTACACTAAAAATATCTCCACTAAATTTTCTAATAAAGAGTTTATCTCAAAAATCTATGATTTAATAATCAAAAGCCATAACGATACAAAAGATGAAGATAAAGATAAAGTTTTAGTTCATTGTGCTTTATATGAGGTGTTAAATTCATCTTCTTTAACCTATGATGATATTTACTCTAAGATTGGTTCTAATGAGGCTGAGATATCTGAAACATTAAGTTATAAGAACATTAATAAAAGAATTGAAGCTTTATTAAATAGTGAATATTTAGTTCAAAGTATTGAACTGTCATCTAGAATTATAATATTAGAAAATGAAAAAGTAGATGATAATTATAAAAAAGAGTGTAGCTTAGTGCTAAGTTGTATAAAAAATTGTAATTTAGAAATTTCTAAAAAGTTAGAAGATATTATAAGTAGCTAATGCTACTTATAATTATTATCTATTGTCAGATTCTTTAGCGTATTTGTATCCTAGATCAAACGCTTTGTTGTTAATATCGTGAACTTTTGCAGGTACTTTAGAAAGCATAGTTTCTCTTAATACATCAGCAGGAACAGCTTCATCTGTAAAGTAGTTAGCAATTGCTAAGGCTAATACAGATTGAGTAATAACATTTCCAACTTCTTCTTTTGCAATAGTAATGATTGGAATCTCAACGATATTCCAAGTTTTTCTATCTTCATCAGTAGGTGAAACAAGGTTTGGTTCAATTACAATTGTACCACCTGGTTTAACTCCACCTTTGAATTGGTTGTATGAAACATTAGCAACTGATAACATGAAATCAATTTCACCATCATTTGCATATGGATATAAAATTTCTTCATCTTGTAATGTAATATCAACAACTGTTGGACCACCTCTTACTTGAGATGTATATGTTGCAGTTTTTAAACCGTATCCACCATCGTTGATTTTAGCAGCTGCAAAAATTGCACCTGCAAGAAGTACACCTTGTCCACCAACACCTGTAAATCTCATCAATGTTTTACTTGCCATTATGTCTCCTTATAATTCTACTTGTGTTTTATTTTTGTGTGCTTCTTTTACTTTTTCATATGAAGTACAATATTCAGGAGCATCTGCATCATGTTTTAATACACCTAATGGGAATTTCCCTTCTTGCTCTTCTGGCTCTAATTTATCATATTTCGCTTTTGCAATAGAAATAGAATCAATCCACTCTAAGTTTGCCATAGCTGTAGCCATTTTATTTTTTCTTCCTAAGTTAACGTGACAGTTAGAGAATACTTCAATAAATGAGAATCCTGTATGTTGGAAACCTTTAACTAAAACTCTTTCAAGTTTTTTAGGGTCTAACATTGTTTCTCTAGCAACAAATGATGCACCAGCTGCTTCAACTAACTTACAAGCATCAAATGTAGGATCAATATTACCTCTACTCATTGTTACTGTCCACATACCTTGAGGAGTAGTTGGAGAAGTTTGAGAATTTGTTAATCCATAAATGAAGTTATTAATAATGATATAATTTAAATCAATATTTCTTCTTGATGCATGAATTGTGTGGTTACCACCAATAGCAAGACCATCACCATCTCCACCTACAACGATAACTTTTTTATCTGGATTAGCTAATTTAATTCCAGTAGCATATGCTAAAGTTCTACCGTGTGTTGTGTGTACTGTGTTACAGTTAATGTATGAAGAAAATCTTCCAGAACATCCAATTCCAGATACAACACAAACATCGTCCATGTTCCAACCAACTTTTTGGATAGCTCTAATTACAGATTTTAGAATAACTCCGTCACCACATCCCCAACACCATAGTGTTGGCATTTTATTTGTTCTTAAATATTCGTCGTAATTAAAAGCCATTATATAATTCCTTTTACTTTTTCAATAATTTCTAGTGGAGACAGTGGTCTACCATTTACTTTAAATAATGTTTCAAAGTCATTTCTTCCAGAAACTCTTTGAACTTCATCTGCAAATTGTCCCATATTTAATTCAGTAACTAAAACTTTGTCAAATTTTTGCATTAATTCATTAATTCTATTTGCAGGACTTGGCCAAATTGTTCTTGGTCTAAACATACCAACTTTAATTCCTTCAGCTCTCAATCTGTTAATAGCTTCAGTTACACCTAATGAAACTGAACCGTATGCAATAATCATTAAATCAGCATCTTCTAACATATACTCTTCATTTGATTCTACTTCATCCATGTGAGCATCAACTTTGTTGAATAATCTTTTCATTAAAGCATCACAAGTATCAGCATCTTCAGTTGGGTGACCTGATGGACCATGGTGTAATCCTGTGAAGTGGTATCTATACCCTTCAAACATTTTATTTAATACAGCAGGCTCATCTTGCTCAACACCGTATGGTAAATAATCTTTTGGATCACCTTCAAATTTCTTTCTAGAAATTTTACTAGCTTGTACTTCTTCTAAATCTGGAATAGAAGCTTTACCACTCATGTGACCAATAGTTTCATCTAATAAAACGAATACTGGTTGCATAAATCTATCAGCTAAGTTAAATGCTCGTGCTACTTCTGTATAACATTCAGATAAGTTACCTGGACATAAAGTAATAGATTTAACATCACCATGAGTTGGGTTTTTAGCTTGTAGTAAATCCCCTTGTGCAACTCTTGTTGGTAAACCTGTTGATGGTCCACCTCTCATTACGTTGATTACAACTAATGGAACTTCTGCAATATATCCTAAACCTAAGTTTTCAGCTTTAAGTGAAATACCCGGTCCTGATGATGCAGTCATTGATCTAACTCCAGACATTGCAGCACCTAATGCTGAACAAATTCCTGAAATTTCGTCTTCCATTTGAATACACGCTTTACCTCTTGCTGGTAATGCAGATGATAATACGTGCATAATTTCAGATGAAGGAGTAATTGGGTATCCACCAAAAAACTCTAAATCTGAGTCTAGCGCTGCTTTTGCAGCTAATTCATTTCCTGTAGATATTAGTTCTCTAGCCATCAATTCTCCTTAAGCGTCTTCGTCTAGTATTCTGTAGTTATTTTTAATAACTTTTTCTTTTCTCTCTTTTGCTTCATCACTAAGTTTAGCAAACTTAAACTCTTTTCTATCAGCAACATATATAGCAAAGTCTGGGCAAGCTAATTCACAATCTGTACAACCAATACATGCTTCAGGGTGAACAACTGTAATCATTGAACCTAAAGTTGAGTGAACATCTTGTCTCATTGCAAGTACACCTGCAGGACAAACAGATACGCATTTATCACATGCTTTACATCTTGCTTCATTAGTCCATACAGGAGTGTTAGCTGGTGCTTCCATATTTGACATAATTTCCCCTTGTTTTTTATCAATATCAATATTTGAATGTCTCAATTATTATTGTCAAATGATAGCCTATGTTTAATAGTTTTTAAAATTAAAACTAAATATTTACAGCTATAATTTAATGATTGTTACATTTTGCTACAAGATTAAATTGCTATGCTATTGCTATTTAAAATCAAAGGCATAAATAGAAATGTAAATTCAAGATTTTATATGCTTTACTTAGATACAATAATAAAAATTTAAAGGAATACTTTGCTTCTATATCAGCCTAATAATGGTTATTGCTATAATAGTGATACACATTTTTTATACTCTTTTATTATGAACAACTTGAAAAAGTTTAAAAATATAAAAGGTGAATTATTAGATATTGGAAGTGGTAGTGGAATTTTAGGATTATTAGTTTCAAGGGATAATCCTAATTTGCAATTAAATCAGTGTGAAATACAAAAAGTGTTTCAATTCTTAACAAATTTGAATTCTAATAATAATAAAATAACAAATAAGTTATTTGAAGGCTCTTTTTTGGAAATTGAATTTGAGAAAGAATTTGATATATGTATTTCAAATCCTCCTTTTTATCATAATAATGTAATAAAAAGTGAAAATAGCATTTTAAATATAGCAAGATACCAAGATTCACTACCAATTGATAAATTTTTTAGTAAAGTATACAAAGTATTAAATCAAAAAGGTAAATTTTTCTTTTGTTATGATGCAAAACAATTAAATGTACTACTCAAATGTCTTGAGAACAATAAGTTTAATGTAGAATCTATTCAATTTGTTCACCCAAATGAAAATAAAGATGCATCATTAGTAATGATTTACGCAAGAAAAAATTCAAAATCTTTAACTAAGATTTTACCACCTTTAATTATGTTTGAGGGTAGTGAGTTTAGTAAAAAAGTAAATGATATATATAAGATGAGTTCCACTCATAGTATTAAGGTTGATCTAGATGAATATTGTTAAAAAAGAAGGTTTTGATTTTGGTTTTGATCCAAGTGGATGTGACACTTGTGCTGGAAATTGTTGTATTGGTGAAAGTGGTTATATTTGGATAAATAAAAGTGAAATTGAAACTTTAGCAAATCATTTAAATATGAGTATTGAAAATTTATCTAATAAGTACCTTTTTAAAGTAGGGTATAAATTTAGTATAAAAGAGAAACAGTTAGATGAAAATAACTATGCATGTGCTTTTTTTGATTTAGAGAAAAAATGTTGTTCTATATATGAAGCAAGACCAATTCAATGTAGAACATTTCCTTTTTGGGATTATTTTAAACAAAATAAAGAAGAGGTATTTAAAGAGTGTCCGGCTATAAAAAATTTATAATATCAGCACTTTTAAGTGCTAATCTTTTTGCAAATGAACAAACTATTGCACCTGAAGATGTAAAACTATATGAAACACAATATATACTGTTTGCTATAGAATATGAATCTCAAGGCTTAGTATTAAATGCAAAAGAGATGTATGAGAAACTTTATGAGTTGAAACCTAGTGAAGAGTATTTGTTTAAGTATTTACAAATGAGTGCTAGAGTTAACGATACAAAATTAATAATAGATAAATTAAAGAACTATGAAACTGAAAATATAAAAATATTGGAGCTTTATGCTTATGCTTTATCTTTAAATGAAGAGTATGAAAAAGCTGTAAAAATTTTAGAAAGAGTTTATCTAGAAAATAAAGATGAAAATGTAATATTAGGATTAGTTAATATATATGATAATCATTTAAATCAAAAAGCTAAAGCACAAGAGATTTTAGAAAAACATGTGTTTGAAGATTTTAATTCAAAGCTTACAATTAGACTTTTATTGATGTATGAAAAGAATAAAGATTTTAAAAAAGGTTTAGAATTATTAAAAAAACTATATGTTGAATACAAAGAAACTAATCCGTTTTTCTTTGAAAAAAGTAAAAGATTATTGGTTAGCTATTTTTACAGTCTAAATCCAAAAGAAGGAATTTCTTTTTTTAAAGAACATGAAAAAGATAATATTGATATAATTACAAGTTTTTATAAAAAGCTTGGAGACTTAAAGGGTGCCTATGAATATCTATATGATGGATATGAAGATACAAAAGATGTAAGCTTTCTAGCACAAATAGCTATGTATGATTATGAAACAGCTAAAAACAAAGATGAAATCTTAACTAATGTTATTAAAAAGTTTGAAAAGGTTTTAGAAAAAAATCAAAATGCTGTTTACCAAAACTATTTAGCATATTTACTTATTGATCATGATGTTAACATAAATGAAGGTGTTGATTTAGTTAAAAAAGCTTTAGTGAAAATGCCTGAAGATATAGCTTTTTTAGATACTTTAGCATGGGGATTGTATAAACAAAATAAATGTAATAGAGCATTTGAAATAATGAAAAGTATTGTTGATAAAATAGGGCAAGAAGAAAAAGAAATAAAATTCCATTGGGAAAAAATTAAGGAGTGTAATAAGTGATATTAGATGAAATAAACGAAAGAACTATTCAAGATTTAGAGAAGAGAAAAAAAGATTTTCCTTTAGATTTATTAGGAAGAACTTTGTCTTCAAATCCATATAGTCCAAGGGATGTTAAACCATTTTTAACATCGACAAAAGATGAACCTGTAAGAATTATAGCTGAGGTTAAAAAAGCTAGTCCTAGTAAAGGTGTAATCAAAGAAGATTTTGATCCTATTGCTATTGCTCAAGAGTACAGCGCAAATGGAGCTAATGCAATTTCTGTTTTAACAGAACCTCATTATTTTCAAGGAAATTTAGAGTACTTAACAGCTATTAGAAGATATGTACCAACTCCACTATTAAGAAAAGATTTTATTGTTGATAAATATCAAATAGTTGAGGCTTTGGTTTATGGGGCTGATTTCATTTTACTTATTGCAAAATCTTTAGGAACTAAAGAGTTAAAAGAATTATATGATTATGCTATTCATTTAGGTTTAGAAGTTTTAGTTGAAGTTCATGATAAAGAGGATTTAACAAAAGCTATTAAATGTGGAGCAAGTATTATTGGAATAAACCATAGAAATCTAGAAACAATGGAAATGGATATGACTTTATGTGAAAAATTAATTCCACTTATTCCAAATGGAAAAATAATTGTTGCAGAAAGTGGAGTTAGTAATACAGAGATTATTCAAAATTTAAGTTCAATTGGAGCAGATGCCTTTTTAATTGGAGAACATTTTATGAGAGTTCCATCAATTGAAGATGAGTTAAAGAAGTTTAAAAACGCTTGTAACTAAATCTAACACATATAGGATAACACTATGGAAAATATAAAAGATGAAAAGCTTCTTGATATTTTAAATCGTTTAGAAATTACTGATTTTTCATCATTAAATGAATCAAAATTTAATGATTTATTAGTTTGTTTAGATGCTGAGCTTTTTAAAGTAGTTCATAATGATAAGAAACTAGAAAAAGATTTAAAAGATATAAAACATCAAATGAAAGACTTAGAAAGTCACATTGACGAAATGATTGAAGTTGAAGTTCAAAAGGTAAAAGAAGAAGATAAAGAAATTATCATTGAAACTAAAACTAATTCTGTAAATGAGATGTTAGCTAATATTGCCCATCAGTGGAGACAACCATTATCTACAATTAGTTCGGCTGCTTCTGGATTAAGTATTCAAATTCAAATGGGAATTGCAAAAACTGAAGATGTAAATGAATCTTTATTAAAAATAATTTCATTTACAAAGTTTTTATCAAACACAATAGAAGATTTTAGGGACTTTTTTAAAGAAGATAAAGAGTTAAAAAAACTAAATATTTTAGAAATTGTTCAAGATACTATCAATATCGTTGAATTTTCATATCAAGATAATTTTATTGAAATCGAGAATAATCTTGATGATGTCAAAAACAAAAGTTTTGATTCGTTAGTTTACAAATCTGAATTATCACAAGTATTTTTAAATATTTTTAATAATGCAAAAGATGTGTTAATAGACAGAGATATATCTGAAAGAAGGATTATTATAAATTATGAAGTTGAAGATAAATTCAATGTAATAAAAATTTATGATAATGCAGGTGGTGTATCATCTGAAATTAAAGATAATATTTTTGAAGCATATTTTACTACAAAGCACAAATCAATAGGAACAGGTATCGGTTTGTTTATTTGCAAGAGAATTATAGAAAAGAATTTAAAAGGTTCTATTCAAGTTAAAAATATTAAAAAGGAAATTGAAGGTAAGACCTATAAAGGTGCTGAATTCATAATTAAAATTCCAAAAATAAAGTAAGTAAGATTAAACTACTGAAAGTAAGAAGAACTCTTACTTTCTAATTACTTCATAAATATCAGTTCTTCTATCTTTTAGATTATTTACACTTCCAAAACTATGCAGTTCTTTTAAAAGTTCTAAGTCAATATCTGCAATTAATATCATTTCAGTATTAGGTGTTGATTCTGCTTTAATTCCATTTGCAGGAAATGCAAAATCACAAGGTGTAAATACAGCTGATTGAGCATATTGAATATCCATATTAGCTACTTTTGGTAGATTTCCAACACAACCTGCAATTGCAACATAACATTCATTTTCAACAGCTCTTGCTTGCGCACATAATCTAACCCTTGAGTAACCATTTTGAGTATCAGTTAAAAAAGGTACAAATAATATATTCATTCCATCTTGAGCAAGTAGCCTACTTAATTCAGGAAATTCAGAATCATAACAAATTAAAATTCCAATTTTTCCACAATCAGTGTCAAAAGTTTTAATTTCATTTGAACCCTTTAATCCCCAAACTTTTTCTTCATCAGGTGTAACATGAATTTTTGCATATCTCTCAACTGTACCATCTCTTTTACACAGAAAACCAACATTATGTAAACTTCCATCAACAAGTTCAGGCATACTTCCTGTAATAATATTTATATTATAAGAAATTGCAAGTTTTGAAAACTCCTCTTTGAATTGTGGTGTGTATTTTGCAAGTTCTCTAATAGCATCTGCTTCACTTAAATGATTATATTTAGCCATAAGTGGAGCATTGAAGAATTCAGGGAATAGGGCAAAATCACTTCTATAAGAGGAAACTGAATTTACAAAATATTCAGCTTGTTCTAATACTTCTTCAATATTCTTATAAGGCCTTACTTGCCATTGAATTAAACCAAGTCTTATCACAGTTTTTTCATTCATAGGTTTTTTTGAAGGTTTAGAATAGTATATATTATCCCATTTTAATAAGCATGCATACTCTTTTGAATCAACATCACCCTCAAGGTAGTTTTTTATTACTCTTTTTACATAAAAGTCATTTGATAATTGAAAATTTAAAACCGGGTCATAAATTTCCCTTGATTTAACTTTTTGAATATATTCTTTAGGTGAAATTTCATCAGCATATTTTGAATAGTTTGGAATTCTACCACCAAATATTATACTTTCAAGATTTTTTTCTTCACATAATTCTTTTCTAAATTCATACAATCTTCTACCAAGTCTAAGACCTCTAAATTTTTTATGAATAAAAACATCAACACCATAAAGTACATTTCCATTAATGTCATGGGTTTTAAAAGTATAATTACCTGTGATTTCTTTGTAGCTATGTACATCATCGAATTTGTGATAATCAACTATAATACTAAGTGCAAATCCTGCTAATTCATTGTTGATTTTAATTGCGACTTGACCCTCTGGGAATTTGTTAATAAGTGAGTAAAACTCTTCTTGAGTCCATGTGGAATCATCAAGATATCTGTACTCATCTTCCATGAGTTTTACAATATCTTGATGGTCTTGTTTTTTTAGATAGACTAACTCTATTTTATCTATGTGTTCTTCCATATTTAATTCTCATTTCCTAATATAAATATGGAATATATTATAGCTTAGTTTTTAAATAAACTAGACCCAACTCTGATCATATTTGAACCACATGCAATGGCTAGTTCAAAGTCACTACTCATACCCATAGAACAATATCTAGCTCCTAAAGGCTCAAGTTCATCATAAATTTTCTTTGTTAAATCAAATGAAGCTTTGATTTCATTTCTGTCTTCACTGTGAGCACCTATACTCATCACACCTTTTAATTTAATATTAGGATAGTTTTCAAGTATATTTTTATATGTCTCAACAGCAACTTCAGGCATAACTCCTGCTTTACTATCTTCACGTGCAGAATTAATTTGAAGTAAACATGACATAGTTTTCTTTTTAGCTTTTAATTTTTTATCTAATTCTTGTGCTAAATCTAAACTATCTAAAGAGTGCATTAACATTGGATTTAAATCAATTAAATTGTTGATTTTATTCTTTTGTAGTCTTCCTACAAAATGCCATTCTATTGGATATGAATCTAAAGTTGTACTTTTTTCTTTTAAGTCTTGTACCTTATTTTCCCCAAAAGCTCTTTGTCCAACTTCATATAAAGCTTGAACATCTTCACTAGTTGAGTATTTACTAATTCCAATAATTTTTACAATATGATGATGAGAAACTCTAAGTCTTGCAGCTTCTACTTTTGTAATTAATGTATCTAAATTTTTTGTAGCTTGTTCTTTTGTTATCATTTATCTATCCATTTAAAAAAATTCTGTTAATATCGTTATATAATCCAAGTATCATTAAGCAAGCTAAAATTACCCATCCTGCTATTGTAAGAGCAACAAAAACTCTATCACTTGGTTTTCTTCTAAAAATCATTTCATATAAATTGAACATAATATGTCCACCATCTAAAGCAGGAATTGGTAATAAGTTTAGCACTCCAAGGTTTACAGATATAAGTGCTGTAATTCCAAGTAAAGCTATAATACTAGATTCACTAGCATCTGATATAACTTTTCCAATTGTAATAACTCCACCAACTTCACTACTTGGAATTATTCCTTGTAAAAGTTTTTGAACACCTTGAAAAATAAGAGTTGAGGCAAATACAGTTTTATCATAAGCATAAACTAAAGATTCAGTGAAACTTAAATTTAGGTTTATAACTTCAGGTGCTGGTGCTATTCCTATCATTCTTTTTTTGATATTTTCTTTAAAAATATTTTGAGTATCTGAAACCTGAGGTCTAATTACTTTTGAAATAAGTTTTCCATCTCTTTTGATATAAAACTTTAAGGCTCCTGGAGTTGATACAATCGTTTTACCTATATCATCCCATTGTCTAATATCTGTATCATTTATTCTGATGATTTCATCATTTGCTATGATGCCAGCTTTTTGTGCTGGAGAGTTTTCAATTATTTTACCAACCTTAGGAGCTAATGCACTTGCACCTGCTAATGCAATTGCAAAATATAAAATAGCTGCTAAAAGAAAGTTTGCAAAAGGACCAGCAAAAAGAATTATTATTCTTTGCCAAGGCTTTTTGTTGTTATATGAGTCATTTCCTTCTTCTTTTAGTGAAGGGTCAGAGTCATTTTGACCCTTCATTTGAACATAACCGCCCAAAGGAATTAAAGCAAATTGCCATGTTGTTCCCATCCATTCTTTGGCAAAAAGTCTTTTACCAAATCCTATTGAAAAAACATGAACTTTTACTCCAAAAGATCTTGCAGCTAAAAAGTGTCCTAATTCATGGAAGAAAACTAAAAAAGATAATACTAGTATAAATGTTATTGCACCCATATTTTTAATCCTTAAAATTAAATTTTAAAATAGTCCCTAGTATATTCGTATCCTGAGTATAGTGTTAATACAACAGCTAACCATAAAAGTGCAGTTGCAAATGGCCAATTCATAATTAAAAATCCTATTGCAATCATTTGTACAACAGTTTTAATTTTTCCAGCCATAGTTGAAGCTACACTTTTACCTTCACCAACTGCAACAACTCTAAGTCCTGTAATAAAAAATTCCCTTGAAAGTATTAAAAAAACAGCCCAAACAGATGCTCTATCTATAGCCATAAGACCTAAGAATCCAGCTAAAATTAACATTTTATCAGCCAAAGGATCAAGAATACTTCCTAGTTTTGTCATTTGATCCCAGCTTCTTGCAATATAACCATCAAAAAAATCAGTGATTGATGCAATTACAAATATTAAACCTGCAAAATAATCAAACCATGATGGATGCCAAGAAGAGAATAGATGACTATCTCTTCCTATAAAAAACCATAACATTAATGGCGCTAATAAAATTCTAAAAAGTGCTAACGAGTTTGGTAGATTTAAAGATTTATTCATTATTTAAAAGTTGTTCCACCATCTACGATTAAAGTGTGACCTGTAATCCAAGACGCATCTTTAGTACATAAGAAGTAACAAGATTGTGCTAAATCTTCTGGTTGACCAATTCTATTTAATGGAGAATATTCAGCAGTTTTTGCTTTTACTTCTTCATAGTTTGTAAATGCTTTTAAAGCATCAGTATCAATAGGTCCACCTGAAACAGCATTTACTCTGATATTCATTTCACCTAATTCAGTTGCTGCATATCTAACCATAGCTTCAACTGCCGCTTTATTAGTACCATGACCTGAATAGTTTTCAATATATACTAAGTTTCCAGTTGAAGAAAGTGAAACAATAGCTCCTCCACCAACTTTTTGCATTCTTTTTGCAGCTTGTTGTGCACCACATACAAATGCATTTACAGTAGCTGTATAAATATTATTTAAACCTCTTGGTTTAAGTTTCATAAATTTACCATATCCACCTACAACTGCTCTTCCATAAATCATTGCATTTGAAATAAAGAAATCAACTCTATCAAAATCTTTGTCAATTTCAGCAAATAAATCTTTTGCTGTTTCTGGCTCTAAAATGTTATATGGATAACATTTACATTTAACACCAAATTTCTCTTCAACATCTTTACAAATATCTTCAGCAATTTGCGAATTTGAGTTGTATGTAAAAGCTACATCAACACCATTACTTGCAAATTTATAAACACACTCTTTTCCTATACCTTTTGTACCACCAGTTATTACTAATGTTTTTCCTTGCATTTCATTACTCATTATTTTATAACCTCGTATTTTAATAAAGTTTCCTCAAGTTTTTTCATAGTTTCAGCACTTGGAGCTGTTAATGGAAGTCTAAACTCTAAAGTGTCTAATAATCCAGCTATATACATTGCTGCTTTGATTGGAATAGGATTACTTTCACAGAATAGAACATTATTTAATTCATATAACTCTTCATTAATAGCTTTAGCATTTGCATAGTTACCATTTAAACTCTCTTCAACAAGCTTTGATTTCATGTTTGGAAGAATGTTAGCAGTTACAGAAATAATACCTTTTCCACCACATGTTAAAATAGGGTAGTCAATAGCATCTTCTCCTGAAACAATTACTAAATCATTTCTTAAAGATTGTAATTCAATTATTTTACTAATTGAACCACTTGCTTCCTTGATAGCATAAATATTACTAACATCGTCATATAATCTAACAATAGTGTCAGTTTCTAGTTCAACACCTGTTCTTCCTGGTACATTATAAAGCATAAAAGGAATATCAACAGAATTTGCAATAGCTTTATAGTGTTGATATAATCCTTCTTGAGTTGGTTTATTATAGTAAGGAGTTACAGATAAAATTCCATCTGCACCAACATCTTGTGCATGCTTTGCAATATCACAAGCTTCATGAGTTGCATTTGAACCAGCTCCAGCAATTACCTTTGCATTAGTACCTTTACAAGTACTTACAGCTACTTCAATACATTGTTTATGTTCATCATGTGAAAGTGTTGCACTTTCTCCTGTTGTACCAACTGGAACTACTACATCAATACCTTGATCAATTTGTCTCTTTATTAAAGACTCATATTTTTCAAGATCTACTTTTCCATTTTTAAATGGAGTTATCAATGCAGTCATTGAACCGGTTATAATATCCATATATTTATCCTTCCTTATTAATTACAAGATCTTCTAAATCTTGTCTTTCGTCAACATTTACAGTGTGTTTTGAAAATGTTTCTAAAAAAGCCCAAAAGCTTTCTTTGGCTTCTTTAGAAATATCTGTTTTTCTTAGAACTTCTTCCATACAACCTAACCATTCTCTTCTTGCTTTTTCAGTAATAGAAAATTGTTCATGGGTTTTCATCATATCAAAATGTCCTACAGCTTCACTGTATAATTTAGGTCCACCACAAGCTTCAATAAAAAACTTCACATTGTGTTCTTTAACTTTTTGAAGTTCTTCTTCATCTTGAGGAAAAAAGTTACCAATATCACTATCCACGACAATATCATAGAAATCACTAAATAGTTTTTTCAATCCTTCATCACCTAATTCTTCATAAAAAATTGGTTTTGGATAGTCAAAGTTTGGTTTTTGACCAAACTTTGTTTTAGTAACTTTGTAATCCATTTTTACTTCTCTTCTTTCTTTAAGATTAAAGTAGTAGAGTTTCTTTTTACTAAATATTTTTTAGCTGCTTGAACTAAATCTTCTTTTTTTAGTTTTTCAATATTATTTTCATACTCAAATAATGGAGTAGTGTTTCCCCTTACAAAATATGAACCATAAAGTGAAGATACACTGCTAGAATTTTCTAATGAGAAAATAAAATCAGCTTTTGTATTAACTTTAATTTTTTCAAGTTCTTTTTCTTTAAAATCACCTTTTTTTACTTTTTCGATGATTTTATTGATTTCTTTTTCAATATCTTTAGCTTCAACACCTTCGTTTGCAATTGCTACAAACATAAACACACCTGGATCAATTAATTCAACATTATATGCATAAATTTGATTTGCAAGTCTTTTATTATCTACTAACTCTTTTTGTAAAATAGAACTTTTACCAGAACTTAATAATTCACTTAAAGCAGATAATGCAACTTGATCTTCATGTTCAAAATTAGGAATATGATAAGCCATAGCTAACATTTCAACTTGTGAATCTTTGTAAATAATTGCTCTTCTTTCTCCATCTTGTGGAGGTTCTACCATATGAACAGTAGGAATTTCCTTAGAATTTTCAATATCTTTAAAGTATTTTTCACTTGAAGCGAAAACTTCTTCTTTTTCAATATCACCAGCAACTACAATAATTGCATTTTTTGGTTGATAAAAAGTACTGTGGAAGTCTTTAATATCTTCAATAGTCCAATTTTGGATGTCGCTCATAAAACCAATTGGAGTCCAGTGGTATGGATGATATAAATATGTATTATTAAATAATCTATACTGTAAGTATCCCATAGGATTATTATCAGTTCTCCATCTTCTTTCTTCAGCTACAACATCTCTTTCTGGTTGAAATTCTTCATCTTTTAGAGTTAAGTTTTGCATTAATTCTGCAAATAATTCTAAGGATTTATCCATATTTTTAGATGATGATTTAATATAGTATTTTGTAAAGTCAAAAGATGTTGAAGCATTATTAACTCCACCAAATCCTTTTACAATCTCATCAAATTCACCAGCATTAAGATTTTCTGTTGACTTAAAGTTCAAGTGCTCAAGCATGTGAGCTATTCCACTTTTCCCCATAACTTCATTTCTACTTCCTACTTTATAAAAAATATTTGTAGTAACTACGTTTGTGTCATTTTTCATAGGTATTGCAACAATTTGCAATCCATTTGCTAAAGTTTTTGTATAATATTTTGGAAGAGCATTGCTACTCATTAATACCTCCGAAAATAAAAAGAAAATTGAAAAAACATAAAGTGATATAATTTTTTTCATTCCAATCCCCTAATTGTTTATTTTTATTTTAAATCTGCACCTATTACTTCTGATATGTGCATATATCCATCTTGTTTCATTAATTCTAAAATCTCTTCATTGATTTTTCTTACCATTGAAGGACCTTCAAATACTAATCCAGAATAAACTTGAATTAATGAAGCACCAGCTTTTAATCTATCATAGGCTTGTTTTCCATTTGAAATTCCACCTACAGAGATTAATATTGTTTTACCAAATAACTCTTTTGCAAGTTCTTTAAATAGATTATATGATTTTTCAGTTAAACATGCACCACTTAATCCACCAAAGTCTTGACAACCTGGAACTAAATTATAATCAATTGTTGTATTAGTTGCAATAATACCAGCAGCACCAGCATTTACAGCACTATTACAAAGGTCAATTGCAATCTTTGGTTCCATATCAGGAGCGATTTTTAATAAAATTGGTTTATTTGTAAGACTATTTGCCATAGTAAATAGCTCAGAAATAAACTTTTCATTTTGTAAATCTCTTAGATTTGGAGTATTTGGACTTGAAATATTAATTACTAAATAATCACAAGAAGCTTCAAACTTTTTGATTAATGATTTATAATCTTCTAAAGCTAAATCTTCAGGTGTTGTTTTATTTTTACCAATATTAGCTCCAATAGGAATTTCATATGGATAAACTGCTTTTAAATTTTTTAAAACTTCATGGGCACCTTTGTTATTGAAACCCATAGCATTTTGTACTGACTTAGCCTCAGGGTATCTAAACATTCTAGGTTTAGGATTTCCATCTTGAGGTCTTGGAGTCATTGTTCCAATTTCTGTAAATCCAAACCCTAAGGCTTGCATTGACTTAACCATTGTACAGTTTTTATCAAATCCTGCAGCTAATCCTACAGGGTTTGAAAACTTTACATCAAAGATTTCTTGAGTAAGTTTTGCATCATCAACAAAGTTTTTACTTTTCATATAGCTATTTATTGGAAATAGATATGGTAAAGATTTTAAACCAGCTTCTGAAATATTGTGAGCTGTTTCAGGTTCAAATTTGAACAGTACTTTTTTGATTAGATTGTAACTTATCAAGAATATCCTTTAAAATTTTAGATATTTTATCTAAGTATCCATAAATATAAGTTTTAACGAGAGAAAATCACATATTTTGTTTTGTTAAATATGTGATAATTCATGAAGTCTTTGGTATTCTTCACATCTTTCTAAAAGAGTTTTTTCATCTGCAATATCCACAATATTACCATCTTTAAACACAGCGATTTTATCACTTGATTTAACAGTACTTAGTCTATGGGCAATAATAAATACTATTCTTTCTTTCGAAATTTCATCAATAACTTGAGTAATTATTGATTCACTTTCATTATCTAATGCAGAGGTAGCTTCATCTAAAATCATTATTTGTGGGTCCTTATATAATGCTCTTGCTATGGCAATTCTTTGTCTTTGTCCCCCACTTAAATTTTTACCTGCTTCATCAAGAATAGAATAAATTCCATTTTCCATGTTTTCAACAAAATCTAATGCATGGGCTTGCTTTAAAACATCTCTAATTTTTTGTTCGTTGAACTCATTTCCATAGGCAATATTTGCGGCAACTGTATCATTTAAAATATATACTTTTTGAGTTACCATTGATATATTATCTCTTAAAGATTTGATGTTTATATCTTTTATTTCTGAGTCATTAAAAAGTATTTCACCTTTATTAGCTTCATAAAATCTTACAATTAAATTTATAAGTGAAGATTTACCTCCACCACTGTCACCGACTAAAGCAAATTTTTCACCTTTTTTTGCTTCAAGACTAATATTTTTTAAAGCTGTAAAATCGCCATATTTTAATTCTACATTTTTGAAAATAACAGAATCGATATTTTTAGGAAACTCTTTATCTCCATCTTTTATTTCAGCTTGAATATTGAAAATATTTTTAATTCTAACATCAGCAGCAATTGCATCTTGAAGTTGGTTGTATAATGAGCTTAATCTTTTTATTGGTGTATATAAAGAAAATAGGGCAGTTGTAAATGATAAAAATGAACCAGTTGTTAGTTCTCCACTAATAACTTGAGCTCCACCAACTATAATTACAGCTGCAAAACCTAAAGAACCAATTATTTCCATAATAGGAGATACTAAAGCATTGTTTTTAACAGCTTTCATATTCACAGTAAAAAAGTTTTTGTTATGAGCTTCAAAACTTTTCAATTCTATGTTATTTGTGCAATTGGCTTTTATAAGTTCCACATTATTAAATGTTTCACTTAAATGTGATGTAATATCAGAAATAGACTCTTGAGATCTAAATGATATTTTTTTCATTTTTTTAGCTAATTTTGATAAAGGAATCAAAGCTAATGGAAGTACAACTAAGCCATAAAAAGCTAGTTCAGCACTTTGATAAATTGCAACACTAACAAGTCCAATAATAGTTAGAAGTTCTCTAATCATATCAGATACATAATTTGATACGGCCATTTGAATTCTATTGATATCATTTGTTATTCTTGATATTAATTCACCACCATGCCTTTTATTAAAAAAGCTCATATCAAGATTTAAAATATGTTTTAAAAGTTTATCTCTAATTATTCTTACAATATCTTGACCAATGTAGGAAATATAATATTTTTGTATATAAGTTCCTAAAGCTTTTATTGTATATATACCAACTACAATAAAAGGCATGATATAAAGTAATTCTTCATTTTTATTTATGAAAATATTATCAAGTAAAGGTTCAATTATATAAACTGTTCCAGCTGTTCCCCCTGCAACCATAATCATACCGATTACTGCAAAGAAAAACTTTAGTTTGTAGTTTTTTATGTAAGGTAAATAGTGTCTATAAAATTCTTTCATTTAAATCCTAGTTCTTATTAAAAATGTATTTTATCTAAACATTTCAATAAACCTTTTGAAACCAAAAGCTTTTATTGTTAAAATAAATAGAATAAATCCACTTAAAGTTGATGCAAATGCTAAACCAGCTGCACCATATGGAGAGATTAATGCTAGTGAAAATACTATATTAAAACCTAAACTTTGCATAGAAATTTTTGCCGCTAGAAATTGCTGTTGTTTTGCATATAACCAAAGTGAAAATATTTTAGCGATACCAAAAGGTAATAAGCCTATTAAATACATTGTTAAGATTAAGGCTGTATTTTTGGTGTCTTCACTTGTAAATGCTCCCCTTTCAAAAAGTAAGCATACGATTTCTTTATCAAAGAATATTCCTATAAATGTTGCAATACTTAGTAATCCAAATAAAATCAACGAAGATTTTTTCATAAGTTTTAAAGCTTTATTTTCATCACTATTTTTTATTGCTTTTGCAATCATAGGAAATAGTGCTATTGATGTTGCAATTGCGAATAAAGCTAGAGGAAGTTGAAAAACTCTATTTCCATAATAAAGGTATGAAATTGAACCACTCATCAAAAATGATGCTAACCATGTATCAATAAAAGCAGAAATATGTGAAGTTGAACTCCCTAAAGTAGCTGCTACAAAGTTTTTATAAAACTTGTTTTCTTCTTTTTTCTTGTGTTTTTTAAAGTGAAATACTTTACATAAATTATGTTTTTTTAAAGCTATTAAATGAGTAATGATTTGTAATAATCCACCAACTAAAACTCCATATGATAAATAAAAAGTAATATCATATTTTTCCATATCTTGTGATATTAATAATGCGGCTATTAAAGCTAAATTTAGTAGTGCTGTTGAAAAAGCAGTTGTAGCAAAGTGATTTTTATATTGAAGTAAAGCAGCTGCAAATGTAACTACAAAAATCATTGGTAAATAATAAAAGTTTATTGCAAAAAGAGGTGCTGCTAAATCAATAGTTGCATCATCAAAACCTATTGCTATAGCTTTTGTAACTAAATGTGAAAATAGGGTTACAAATAAAGATAAAACTATTAAAAAAGCAAATATTTGTAAAAATACAATAGATGAAAATCTTATTTTGTGATTTGAGTTTGCATAACTTGGAATAAATGCTTGAGTAAATGCACCTTCTGCAAATATTCTTCTAAAAAGATTAGGGAACTTAAAGGCCACAAAAAATATGTCTGAATATACATTTGCTCCTAAAATTGAAGCTGTTAATAAATCTCTAATAAAACCTAAAACTCTTGAGACAAGTATCCCTGAACTATTTGTAAAAATTGATTTAATTAGCATTTGAAATTACTTCATAGTCAGATTTTTTATATATGTTCAATTGTATTTTTCCTCTAAATGTACCTAAATGAGAGTTTAGTATATTAATTTTTTCATTATTTCTTGGTAATAGAGATTTATCTTTAGTATAAAGTTTAATTTTCCCATCTTTAAAGTTTAAGTATCCATTGTTGTAAATACCAGTTAAATTGGTAATAATTTCATTTTGAAATTTTGTATTAAATAAATCAATTTTAGTAGCATCTATAAAATAATTCTTTGGATTAATTCTATATTTTTCATTTAAAACTACTATTTTTTTAATCTCTTTGAGACCATTAAACTCATCTAATTTTAAAATCTTAAGGTCATAATTAAAACCACTTTTTAATTCTTGAGCAGTTTTATATAAATATATGGCTCGGTCATTATTTTGTTTAATAATTGCATTATTTTTGTGTTTATAAATTACAGATACATTTTCTAAAATTGAATAATCTTCTATTTTATTTATTTTATATAAATCAGATATTTTAATGTTTTTTAGATTTTCTTTATTTTCTTTTAGTCTAAATTTATCAGTTGAAAAAGTTGCAATTATAGGTAAATGATCTGAAAAACCTTCAGCTTTATGTCTTTTCTTATAATCAGTTTGCCATCTGTATATTTGATTGTTGAAATATAATTCATCATTTATATGAACTTTAAAACTATCATC
Source organism: uncultured Campylobacteraceae bacterium (assembly GCA_937138295.1). GTDB lineage: Bacteria > Campylobacterota > Campylobacteria > Campylobacterales > Arcobacteraceae > JALRJW01. The sequence continues at coordinate 25,971 of CAKZOX010000006.1, read as the reverse complement.
AACATATGATAGTTTTTTATTATCAAACAAAGCACTTGGTAAAATTATATTATCTGGTGTATTGTTTTCTCCTCTATATTTTGAAGAAAATCTTTGACTTAAAGGAATTTCTAGCCATAAATTATAATGTGTATTATCATCAATTTGATTTTGTTGAATGTATTTGTAATCTTTTATTGTTTTTAAAACATCATTTATTCCTGTTAAACCTTGAGTATCATTTAAGTTTTCAAGATATTTTAATGTTTTGAATTCATCATAATTTGAATTAAAATCACCCAATAAAATGTAATCATAGTCATTTTGAAACTTTTTGATATATTTATTTAAAGCTAAAGCATATTTTACTCTATAACTTTCACTGGATCTTTTAGATGGCCAGTGATTATTAAATATAGAAAATTTAATATTTTCAATTTCAAAAACAGTTTCTAGTATAGGTCTAAATCTCTTTTTTTTGAAATTAACATCAATTCTTTTATTATCAATAATTTCAATTTTTGATAAAAACCCTAAACCAATACTTGAGTTTTTCATTTTAGCAAAAGAGTGATATTTATAATTTGGTAGTTTTTGTTTTAAAAGTATTAGAAGTTTTTCATTTTCTATTTCTTGCAATGCAATTATATCTGCATCTAATTGTTTTATCACTTTTATTATATTTGAGATTTTTGCTTCAAAAGATTTTTTATTCCAATTATATTTGTTGTTTGGAATGTACTCTTTATATTCTGTACCTTGAAGATTTAAGTCAAAAAGATTTTCAACATTGTAAGAAGCTATGGTGAAAGTTTTAGCAAATAAGTTTATTGCTAAAAAAGATAAGATTAATAGTTTAATCAAAAATAACTCCGGTAAAATTTATAGTATTTTACCGAAGTTTATATATTTAAAGACTTATAAAAAATATTTAAAAATTATCCAACTGTTACGTCTTTATTTCTTTTTTTGAAGTATTCTTTTTCTACTCTACATAAAGGACATGCACCTGGAGGTTTTTTACCTCTATGTACGTGACCACATACTTCACATACCCATTCTTCTTCTTCATCAGACTCTAAGAAACCTTCGTCAATTAATGCTTGTTTTAATTCTAAGTACTCTTTTTCATGTTCAACTTCAACTTTTCCGATTGCTTTAAACATTCTTGCAATTTCTTTTAAACCTTCTTCTTTTGCAATCGCTTCAAAGTTTGGATACATTTCTTCATGCTCATATTTTTCACCATCAGCAGCATATTGAATGTTTTTCTTAGTTGAATCAAGTTCTACATCATTTACTAATTTATTGTAAGCTTTAAATTCAGCCATTGCATGATATTTTTCATTGTCTGCCGCTTCTTGAAAGAATCTAGCAATTCTATGTAAACCTTCATTAAATGCAACTTCTGCAAAAAATTCATATTTATTTCTAGCTTGTGATTCACCAGCAAATGCTTTCATTAAATTTACTGCTGTTAAGTTTTCAGTAATCATCTCCATTTCTTGACCACAACATGATAATGTACCACCACCAACATTTTGTACTTCTACTTCGTTTCCACATTTATTACATTTATAAGTTTCGTATTGTCTCATTTAAAAATCCTTTTTGTTATTTTGATTATAATTATCAATATGATATAAATTTTATCAATGGATAATTTTTTTCCATAAGAGAAGTATATATGAGATTTTCTTTGAAATTGCTTAAATTTGTATTATTATTTGATAATTTTTATCCATAAATAAAATATTTTAAGAAAAAAATGATATACTTTTACAAATTGAACTATATTATTATTGTTCTTTTTAAAAATTAAGGAGTATCTAATGAATAATTATACAACGTTATTAAAAGATTACAATTTAAAAGTTACTCCACAAAGAATTGCCATAGTTGAAGAATTATATAAAAATGGTCATATGAATATAGATGACTTATATAAGAAACTATTAGATAAGTTTCCAAGTATTTCTTTAGCTACAATTTATAAAAATGTTAATTCAATGATCGAAAAACTATTTATTGCTGAAGTAAAAATACCAAATGCAAAATCAGTTTTTGAATTAACTAAAGCTGAGCATGCACATTGTGTATGTTCATCATGTGGAAAGATTCAAGATATTGAGATTAATGTAGAAGATGCATTAGGTCAATTATCTACAATCACTACTTTTAAAGTAGATTCTGTAGATTTAGTTTTCACTGGAGTTTGTGAAGACTGTTCTAAATAAATATTCAAAAATAGTTTAACAGCTTATGCTGTTAAACTATTTTGAATTACTAGCGCTAAAATAACCATTAAAGCTATTCCCGCACTTTTATTATAAAGTCTATTTGCTGTAATAAACACTAACATTATTGAAGCTATAAATGCAGCTGCTATATCAAAGAAGTTTCCTGTTAAATCTACATTTAATGGATTTACAATTGATGCTAATCCTAAAACCATTGTAAAGTTTGCAACATTTGAACCTATAATATTACCAATTGCTAAATCTGCATTATTTCTTAGTGCTGATTTTATTGAAATCATTAATTCAGGTAAACTTGTACCAAATGCAACTAAAAATAATCCAATAACCCACTCACTAATTCCAAAATCTCTAGCAATATTACCAGCACTATCAATAGCAAAGTCTGCTCCACCAATAACAAATGCAAATCCAACTAAAAGTAGGGCAACAGATTTAGGCCAAGAGAATTCATCCTTTGCTAAATCTTCATCAACTTCATCAACTTGATTAGATGAAATAAGAAATGTTAAATATCCAGCCATTAGTATTAAAAATAAAATACCATCTACCATATTTAATTTTCCATCAATTCCCATTAACACAAATATTAATATTGGAAATAATGCCCAAGCTGAATCTTTAGCAAATAAATCTCTATCTGGAGCAATTTTTTTAGCAATTAAAAATGTCACCCCAAGAACCAAAGAGATATTGAAAATAGTACTACCTATTACATTTGCTACAGCAATATCAGCACTTCCTTTAAATGAAGCAGAAATTGATACTGCCATTTCAGGTAAACTAGTTCCCAAAGCTACTAATGTTGCACCAATTACAAAATTTGAAATATTATATTTTAAAGCAATTTTCTCACTTTGTTCTATAATAAAATCAGCACCATAAATTAATGCTCCCATTGAAACAATAAATATTAAAATATCCATATTTTATGAATTCCTTACAATTAAACTATCAGGTAGTTTATATTTTTTTATTAATTCTTCTTCTTTTTGTCTATGCTCACCATTATCAACTTCATGGTCAAAGCCCATTAAGTGAAGAAGTCCATGGATAAATAAAAGTGTTAATTCATCTTCTTTTGAATGTGAATATTCACTTGCTTTTTCTTCGACATAATCTAAAGAAATAACAATTGAACCTAAAGGCATATTAGGCATATCAAATTCCATCGGAAAACTTAATACATCTGTAGCTTTATCTATATTTCTATGTTCTTTATTTAGTATTTGAATCTCTTCATTATTTGTAATGATAAGTTCAAAATCCTTTGCAGTTAACTCATCTGCAATAGTTTGTAACTTATCTAAATTAAACTCAAAAGAGGTGTTGTTATCAAGCTCTATCACTTTAATCATCCTTGTAATTTCGCGTATTATATCTAAACTTTATAAAAACAAAGTGTATAATAATTAATGGAAATTTTAATTATAATCATGTACTTAATTATGTTTTTTATAGCAATGTTTTTTACCTATTTGTCATTTAAATATTTTATTACAATATGGAAGTTTAAAAATTCAAGTAAAGAAGATCAAGAGGATGAAACAAAATTTAAAAGGTTTGATTAGTTAGAGCTATTTAAAATAGCTCTAACATTTTTGTAACTTCATCTACAGGATAAGATTTTAGATCTAACTTTAAACTTGGTTTTAATGCTAACACAGCTTTTTTGATACCTTGAGCTTGTGCTTCTTTTAATCTTAAATCAATACTGTAAACATCTTTTATCTCTCCTGTTAGTGAAACTTCTCCCACAAAAACAGATTCTTTTGATAATGGTCGATTTCTAAAACTTGAAATAATTGCAGCAATTACAGCTAAATCAGCTGAACTTTCTTTAATTTTTATTCCACCTGAAATATTTATAAAAACATCATAGGTATTTAAAGGTAAATCTATTTTCTTTTCAAGTAATGCCAAAAGCATATTTAATCTATTTACATCAAATCCTGTGGCACTTCTTTTTGGATTTGGATAAGTACTTTCAGTTACTAAAGCTTGTACTTCTAGTATTAAAGCACGGCTTCCTTCCATTACAACTGTTAAAGCAGAACCACTTTGAGGTTTACTTTTATCAAAGAATTTTGAATTTATATCTTTTGCACTCATTAATCCTTCTGATGTCATTTCAAAAATACCAATTTCGCTAGTTGAACCAAACCTATTTTTAAAACCTCTTAGCATTCTTATCTCTTTTGATGCTTCACCTTCAAAGTATAAAACTGTATCAACCATATGTTCTAAAACTCTAGGTCCTGCTATACTTCCTTCTTTTGTAATATGTCCAATTATAAACATTGCTAGGTTTGTTTCTTTTGCTTTTCTCATAAGTTCAAAAGTAATTTCTCTAACTTGAGAAACACTTCCTGGGGCACTTGTAAGATTTGAAGAATAAATAGTTTGAATGGAGTCAATAATACAAACTTCGTAATCTTGTCTTAGAAGTTCATCTTGTATTTCCTCAAGTTTTATTTCACTTAATAAATATAAATCATCATGATTTGCTTCAAGTCTATTTGCTCTTAATTTTATTTGTCCAGCACTCTCTTCACCTGATACATATAAAACTTTTTTTCCACTTCCTGCTATACTTCCTGCTACTTTTAGAAGTAAAGTTGATTTACCAACACCAGGACTTCCACCTATTAAAGTTAAACTTCCAGGGACAATACCTCCACCTAAAACTAAATCAAACTCATCATTACATGAAGAAAATCTAGTTACATCATCTTGTTGTATTTGAGTAATCGGTTTTGCTTTTGAAGTAGTATTAACTACTTTTGTAGTTTGTTTTAAAACTTCTTGTTGCTCTTGATTTAGTTCAATAAAACTATCCCAACTACCACAACCTGGACACTTTCCAAGCCACTTTGTGCTTTGTTCTCCACAGTGTTGACATTCAAAAAGAGATGATTTTTTCTTTGCCATTGCAAACCTTTGTTAAATATTGGAAGTATTATAATTAAATATATTGTAGATTTTATAAAATATTTCAATTTGTCATAGAAATATTTTAATTAGTAGAATAAAAAAAGTCATGCTTAAGCATGACTTTTTAAACAAGACCTATAAGTTGAGGTAGCCAAAGAACTATTCCTGGTATTGCTATTAAAACAGCAATAGTTAAAACATCAGCGATAAAAAATGGTGTAGTTCCTCTATAAACATCTTGAACTGAACACTCTTCTCTAACACTTGCTACAACAAAACAGTTTAATCCAATTGGAGGGGTGATTAAACAAAGTTCTGCCATTTTTACAACAATTATACCAAACCAAATAGCACAAGCAGGACCTGAAAGTCCAAAGGCACTATCAGCAGCACTTACAAACTCTCCACCATTTAATGCCATAACAGCAGGATATGTAATTGGTAAAGTTAAAAGAAGCATTCCAATAGCATCCATAAACATACCTAATATTGCATAAATACATAAAATTGCAATTAAAGTTATCATAGGACTATGATCTAAACTTACAATCCAGTTTGAAAATGCATCAGGTAATTCTGCAAATCCTAAGAATCTAACATAAATTAAAACACCCCAAATTATTGTAAAAATCATTACAGTTAATTTTGATGTTTCTATTAAAACATTTTTTAAATCCCCAAGTTTCATACCTTTGTATAAAGCCATTAAAAAAATGATAAATACACCTAATGAACCAGCTTCAGTTGGAGTTCCTACTCCACCATAAATACATATTATTATAATTGCGATTACCGAAAACACAGGAAGAGTTCCAGGTAAAGACTCAAATCTTTCTTTCCAAGTATAACCTTTAATTGAAGGACCAAAGTCTTTGTTCATTAAAGCTAAACCTACAACTAATCCCACATATATTAATGCAGATGCAATACCAGGTAAAAAACCTGCCATTAATAATGCACCAACATCTTGTTCAACAATAATTGCATATATTACTAATATAGCTGAAGGTGGAATTAGTGAAGCTAAAGTACCACTAGCTGCCACAACACCTGCAGCAAATCTTTTGTTATATCCTAACTTCAACATCTCAGGTACGGCTATTTTTGCAAATACAGCTGATGTAGCTAAAGATGCCCCTGATACAGCTGCAAAACCAGCAGCTGAAAATACAGTAGACACACCCATTCCACCAGGAAGCCATCCAACCCATCTTTTAGAAGCTTCAAATAAAGCTTTTGTTAGACCTGTATGATAAGCTAAAAACCCGATTAATATAAATGCAGGAATTAAAGATAATGCCAAAGATGATACTTTTGAATGGGGAATTGTTCCTGCCATTTTTACAGCAATCATAAAACCTTTTTCAAATCCAAATTTTGCACTAAATATCCAAACTAATCCTAAAAAACCAGCAATAGCTGCAGCAAATGCAACTCTCATACCAATAATAACCATAAATAACATGATACAAGTAACCGTGATACCTATATCAAGTTTATCCATATTTCCCATTATTTCTATAATATTCATTTGTCTATTCCATATGACTTATTTTCTGATTCAACAGCTTGTGCTGGATTTTCTATTTTTGGTACTGCAACAGGATCTGGATCATTGTTTTTAATTGCTCTTATATATGCCCACATTTGAATTATTAATCTTAATGCTAATAGCGTTAAAGCAACAGGAACTACAAGTTTTGCAGGCCATATTTGTAAACCAATATCTAAAGATGTATCTCCATTTTGATAAGCTCTTAAAAAATGTAAATATGAACCATAAATTAAAACTAAAGTCACTAGAAATATCATCGAAGTAGTTAACAGTTCAGTTGTATATAACAACCTTCCTTTTAATCTTGAAACTAGCATATCCATTCTAATGTGACCACCTTCTCTTTGAGTATAGGCTACACCTAGTAGGGCTAAAAATGCCATAAATTGTTCTATCCAATCAATATAACCATTTACAGGCATATTAAAAAGCCATCTACCTAGTATATTTACTGTAGATATTCCAACAACTAAAAAAATTACGATTCCACCGATTAAACCCATTAAACTTTCAAGTTTAAAAAATAACCGATCAATTAAACTAAGTTTAGTTTGATCGGTTTTTATTTTTGATTCTAGTGACATGATAAGTTTCTATTCGTTAAATAGTTTTTTAGTGTAATCAAATAATTCTTGAGAATTAAATTGTTTAGAATATGTTTTAATCCACTCATCATTTACAGATTGAGATAATTCATTTAATTTTTTAGTTTGTTCTTCATTAAATGTAACAATTTTCATACCTGATTTTTTTAATTCTTCTTCATATTTTTTTGTTGTGTTTTCATCATAATTTTTTACATAGTATTCTAATGCTTCATCAACTGAACCCAATAATGCGTCTCTATTTTTCTTTGATAAACTATTTAGTGCATCTGTATTTACAACAACAGGACAGTTAGCTGAACCTAAATTTAGATTTGTTGTTACCCAATTACCAACTTTGTATGATTTTGTAGCTAAGTGTGCATGGGGAGCAAATGAAGCACCATCTATTACACCTGAATTCATAGCTTGTCTAACTTCTGAGAAAGGAACACTAGTTTTTATTGCACCTAATTTTCCTAAAACACCCATAATTCCACCAGGACCTCTTACTCTTAATCCCTCAAAGTCCTCTAGTGAGTTAAAATCATCAGATTTTGAAACAATATTATATTGTGGCATTGGAGTTGGCATTAATAGAGTTGCATTCCATCTTGCTAAATCTTTTACAACTATTGGGTGTTTGTAAACTTTTTGATAGATTTCAGTGATTTTTGCAAGACTTAAATCCTTTGAGAATGGTAATTCTGTTACTGTAATTGTTGGGTTTTTACCTTTATGATAAAATGAACAAAACTGTGCCATTTCAAATGCACCAATTGAGATACCATCTAGGTTCTCTTTAGATTTAGATAATCCACCATAAGATATATTTAATTTAAATTCACCGTTAGTTTTAGCTTCAACTAACTGTGCTAATTTTTCTACATTTTCAGTAAATGCTCTTTGTTTTCCCCAAAGAGATACATTCCATGTTGTTGCTGCTTGAACTTGTGTAGCTACAATTGCACTTAATGCAATTATCGAAATAGTTTTTTTCATAATTATCCTTTAGTAAAATTTTATAATTGATTATCACTAAAATAAGATTAACTTTAAATTAAACTGTAACTTTTTGAAATTAAGATATAATTTTTATGTATTTGGATTGATTCTATATAGTACTTGTCCCACATATCCTGCTAAAATCACGCAAGTTTGCATTAATATTGAGAAGAAAGTTTTAGGTTTTTTATTGTTTTTATTTTCAAAATGATGAAGATGCATCCATTTTTTTACAATGTACAGTATAAATTTATCAGCGAAAGTATATTTTTTTAATAGATAAATTATAGGATTTAAGACAAATAAATATCCTCTAAAAGTTAACTCATCATATAATGAAGCTACATCAACTGTTTCAAATTCATATTCTTCATCTGTTATAAGATTTTTTTTGTTTAAAACACTGCATATAGTCTCTCTATTTTTTACTTTCTCTAAGTCTATAATTACTCTTTTTTTAATTAACAGCATTCCAATAAGTGAAATAAGAAAACATAACAACAACCATAATATTACTAATGGTGTATATAAAATGTATGCAAATATATGGATATATTTCGTTTCTTTCATCTTTTACCTAAAAATTAGAATTTTTATTTCTATTGTAATGAAAAACAGATTATAATGTCTCAATGAAAAATATAATGCTTTTTACAGATTCTAGTGTAAATCCCCAAACGAAAATAGGCTTTGGAGCTTATTTAAAAATTAATGAAGAAGATTATAGTGTAAAACTAAATCAAAAAGATTTCAAAGATAAAGTTCTTACAAAAAAATTTGAAGATACATCTTCAACAAAATTAGAATTACAAACACTTTTATGGGCTTTAGAAGAACAAGATTGTAATGAGTGTAATATTATTGTTTTTACTGATTGTCAAAATATATTAAGTTTAATTAAAAGAAAAGAAAAACTTATTAAAAGTAATTTTATCTCAAGTACTGGAAAAGTAAAAAAAAATAAAGACCTTTATATCAAGTTTTATCATATGATTGAAAACAAAAGTATAAAGTTCATGAAAGTAAAAGGTCATATGAAATCACAACTCAGAGATGATATTGATAAGGTATTTAATTTGGTTGATAGAGGTTCTAGGCATGCTTTAAGGGAGTATTTAAAAAGCCTATGAGAAGATTTTTAAATGAAGAATTATTTGAAATAAATGAGTATTTATCAAACGAACTTAAAGATAAAACTAAAGTCTCCTTTGAAGTGATAAATCCTGATATAAAATCATCTACTTATAGTGGTTCAAAATTTACTATCAATCTTAATAACGATAAGAATGATAACGAAGTTATTTACAGAAGCTATAAAGTATGGACTGATTTTGCAAATATATTAAAATGCAAATTTATGACGCCTGTAAAGATTGATGAGAATTTTGTAAAAATTACCTATGAAAAATTAGATGAAGATATTAGTTTTCATAAAAATTTAGATGATAAAGAAAAATATGGAATAGGTTCTGAATTTTCTAAAATAAATAAAAATGAAGAGATTTCTTTTTTACATTATTATTCTCAATCTTTAAAAAATGTATATTATGAAAAACGACTTAGAGTTTTAAATCTTGGTGTAAACGATGCAAGTGAAATTGATGTTCTAAAAAAACTTGATAAAGATTTCGATTTAAAAGATATTGTTGGAATTGATTACTCAAAAACAGCTATAAATCTTGCAAATGAAAAATATAAAAACTATAACAATGTTTCTTTTTATGAAGCTGATATAAACCATCTTGAAAAATTAAATCTTGAAAAGTTTGATTTAATTATAAGTATAGGAACTCTTCAAAGTTCAAATCTTGATTTTAATAAAACATTTATGAATATAGTACAAAATTATTTAAATAAAGATGGTGCAATTATATTAGGTTTTCCAAATTCAAGATGGATTGATGGAGAATTAGTTTATGGAGCAATGATTAAAAATTACACTTTTAGTGAAATGTCAAATCTTTATAAAGATGTAGTTTTTTGTAAAAAGTATCTTCAACAAAAAAAATTTAGAGTTATGATTACTGGAAAAGAGTATATTTTTTTAAGTGCTACTTCAATTAAGAAGTAGTACTTAATCCCAAATATTTACATCTATTCCTTTTTCTCTTATAGCATTTGCTCTTTTTGTTAAATATCTTTGAAACTCTTTTTCTTCTTTGTAAGCTCCACTTCCAACATAATCAATTATAGATTGAAAATGAAAAGTTTTAATTAATGATTCTATTCTAATGATTTCATTTCCTTTTTCATCAAAGAATATGATTGTTGGGGTATGATTTATTTTTAAATCATTGCTCCAATCTTTAATTTTTGAAATTATTTTTTGTGGTGTAACCACTGATTTTTCAGAATTCATATTAACTCTATTTAACTCTAATTTACTTAATAATTCTAAAGTAAAATCATTTTTTAAAAGTTTATTATGAAGTATTTCACACTCTTTACAGTTAGGAGATTCAAAGAATATAGCCATAGCTTTTGAATTTTTATTTCTCGCGAAATTTCTATTTTCACTAAAAATCGAATTTTCAATTAAATCTGTTTTTACATTTAGATTAAGTTCTTTTGATAAAAAATCTTTATATGCTATTTTTGTTTCATTTTTATTTGATATGTAATCTAAGGCTATATTAAATTGTTTAATGTTTACATAGCCGTTTAATCTAAGTATTTCGTTTGATTTTTCATCAAAGAATATAAAAGTAGGTGTAAACTGAATTTTATGTTTTATTGCATAATCTTTTTCACTTAATTCATCACCATTTATATCAACAACTTCATTATTTCCAAACATATCGATATTTATCATTTCAAAGTTTGTTTTGATTTTATCTACTATTTCTTTATCTTGTAGGTTCTCATTTACAAATTTGTGACAATAGGGACAATTGTTTTGAGAAATATATAAAATAAGTCGTTTGTTGTTTGAAGCTAACTCTTCAATATCTTCATTTAAATCTAAAAAACTATTATAAAACCATGAGGGTGTAAAACTCTCTTTTGCACCTATAAATTTACCTAAGTTTTTATTTGTTTCTTGAGCACTTAAAAAAGTAAGAAAAATTGTCATTAACAATATTGTAATTTTTTTTAACATAATAGACTCCTTTATTAGGAATATTAATTTATAATAACATACAAAATAAAAATTAACTATAAAGAGTAATAAATGATTTTATATATTCATGGATTTGGAAGTAGTGGTCAAGGTGGAAAAGCAACATTATTTAGGGAATATTTTGAGGATGAAGTAATTATTCCTAGTTTATCTTATGTTCCAAGTTTAGCAATAGATACGTTAGAACAAATCATTGAAATGCTTTTATCTAAAGATGAAACAGTAGGTTTAGTTGGCTCTTCTTTAGGTGGATATTATGCAATATATTTAGCAAATAAATATGATTTGAAAGCTGTATTAATTAATCCAGCAATATATCCATATAAAACTCTTGATAAAGTTGGTATGGCAATGAATTATTTTGATGGTAGTAATTTTGAAGTAACTAGTGAACATTTGAAAAATTTGAAATCTTATGAAGTTGAATTTGTTAAAAATGAAGAGAATTTTTTGACACTACTTCAAACTGATGATGAGGTTTTAGATTATAATGAGGCTGTTGAAAAATTACCTAATAGTGATTTAGTTATAGAAGAGGGAGGAAATCATTCCTTTGAAAATATTGAAAGTTACTTTAGAAAAATAGGAAGTTTTTTAGGATAGTCAATAAAAAAAGACAAACTAGATGTTTCTAGTTTGTCTCTTCTGTGTAGATTTCATCTAAGATACTATCTACAAATTCATCAGGGCTAAATTCCATTAAATCATCTTGTTTTTCACCAATTCCAACAAAGAAAATTGGTAATTCTAGTTGATTTGAAATTGAGAATAATGCACCACCTTTAGCAGTTCCATCTAATTTTGTTACAATAATACCATCAACACCAACTATTTCATTGAAAGCCTTAGCTTGAGCAATAGCAGTATTACCTTGAGTTCCATCTAATATCAGTAGTTTTTGATGTGGTGAACCTTCATACGCTTTATTACAAACTTTTACAATCTTTTTTAATTCATTGTTTAAATTTTGTTGAGTTTGAAGTCTTCCTGCTGTATCTATAATAACATTATCAATATTTCTTGCAAGAGCAGAAGATATAGTATCATATGCCACAGCACTTGGATCGTGTCCTTGTTTTGTTTTAATAATTGGAACATCTAATTTATCAGCCCATGTTGATAATTGCTCAATTGCAGCTGCTCTAAAAGTATCTCCTGCACCTAAAATTACAGATTTATTTTCTTTTTTTGATTTATTAGCAAGTTTTGCTATTGTTGTAGTTTTTCCAGCACCATTAACACCTATAATAAGTCTTACAAATGGTTTTGGTAGATTTGATAAATCAACATCAGGAGCATGTTCAAAAAGCATTACAAGTCTATGTCTTAGTTGCTTTCTTGTAATCATTTCTGGTAAACCATCCATTGCTTTTTCAATGATTTCATATTCCATATCTGATTCAATTAACATTTCTTCAATATCATCAAAAGATATTTTTTCTTTTTTTGTTGGAATTACAGTTTTTATGTTTCCAAAAGTTTTTTCTAGAGCTCTTGCAAAGAAACCTTTTTTTTCTTCTTTTTCTTCTTCTTTTTTTGATTCTTCTTGTTTAGGTTCAGGTTCTTTTACATCATTTAGATTTTCAACTTCTGACTTTTCAACTTCATTTTCTTCATTTGAAATTTTTTCTTCAATCTCTTGTGTTGGAATTTCTTGAATTTCTTCTTTTACAGGTTCATTTTGAGCTTGTTCAGTTTGTTGTTGTTCAGACTGTTTTGCTTCTTCAACTACAATTTCTTCTTCTTTTTTCTTCTTTTTAAAAAAACTAAACATTAATTATGAATCCTTATTTTTTTAGTACTTTTTTAATGTCAATATCTAACATTTCAGATGGAACCATCCCAACATATTTTTGGAATAGTTTTGAATTTTTATCAATCATCAACATAGTAGGGATCGATTTAATTCCACCTAGTGCATTTTGAAACTTGTAATTTTCTTCCCCATTTGTAATTATATAATTAATATTATATTGGTTTACAAAGTTTTTCAGTTGTTCATTTGACTTATCATTTTCTAATAAAATAGAAATGATTACTAAGTCATTTTTATATTTTTCTTGGACTTTATTTAAAACAGGTATTTCTGCTTTACAAGGCGGACACCATGTAGCAAAAAAGTTTAAAAGTACAATTTTATTTGCATATTCTTGAATAAGAATTTTCTCATCTTCTAAAACAATATTGATATTTTTATCATCTATAGTTTTTAGTGTAAATGTATTGTTTAATTTCACAGGTTCTTGCTTTATTTCTCTATCATCACCACAACCTGTAAATAACAATGCAGAGAAAATAAATAAAAGTAGTACGCTTTTAAACTGCATTTTAAGTCCTTTGGGTAAAATATTCAAATCGGTAGAATTCTACCTAAGTGAGGCTTAAAAATGGCATTAAATCACAAAAGTGAATTTAGAAAATCGTGTTTAAAAAAATTAAAATTTTCAAATGAATTAACAAAGTATTATAAAAATAAAATTATCTTATTAAAACTTGAAAAAGTTATAAAAGAGTTAAAAGCAAAAGAGGTCTTACTATACATTCCAATGAAAGAATTGGAAGTAGATGTAAGTTTATTGATTAAAAAATTAAGAAAAGAAAAAATAAATATTTATGTACCCTTCATGGAGGGAGATAGTTTTAAAAGTGTGAAATATCGATTACCTTTAGTAAAAAAGAAGTTTGGAATTTATGAGCCAAATAACTCTTTTTTAAAGCATAAAAAACTTGATTTAGCAATAGTGCCTGTGGTTGGAGTAGACGCTATTTGTAAAAGAATCGGTTTTGGAAAAGGTATGTATGACAGATTTTTTTACAGGTTAAACTATTCAACAACTATTGTTTTTACTCAACTTGAACTTTGTAAATCTAATGAAATTTTAAGTAACGAATACGATATTCAAGCCAATTTAATAATTACTAGTTAAAAAATTAGGGTTTGTATTATGGAAGATATTTTAATTATAGCTATAACAGCAATTGCAAGTTCCGCTTTGAGTGTTTTTATTGTAAAGCAACTTGACAAAGCAAAGTTTCAAGTTCATATTGAACAAGCAAAAGCGAAGGCTAAGATTATTGAGCATGAAGCAGAAGTTGCTTTAAAAGATGCTCAGTTAAAAGCAAAGAGTGATTGTGACAGAGAATTTAAGAATGCTAAAAAAGAGTATGACTCAATGTTTGAAAAGATTGAGAAAAAAGAAAAAGAATTAAACGAACATCTTGAGTCAGAACTAAATTTAATTAAGCAAGAAAAACAAGAAATTAGCTCTAAAAATCAAGAAGTTACTATTTTAAGAGCGGGACTAGAAAAGCAAAAGAGAATTTTAGAAGAAAAAACTGCTGAATCAATAAAAGTACTAGAAAATGCTTCTGGTTTAACTTATAATGAAGCAAAAGAATTAATGCTTAAAAAAGTTGAAGAAGATTCAAGGGCTACAATTGCTTCAATGTTTAGAAAGAAATATAAGTTAGCTTTAGACAATTCTAAAAAAGAGATAAATGAAATGTTATCCCATGCAGTTACAAGATACGCAGGAGAATTTGCAGCTGAAAGACTTATTAATAATTTACCATTAAATGATGAAGAAACTAAGGGTAAAATTATTGGTAAAGATGGAAGAAATATTAAAACATTAGAGATGCTATTAGGTGTTGATATTATTATTGATGATACACCAAATACTATAACTATTTCTTCATTTAACCTTTACAGAAGGGCAATTGCAACTAAAACTATTGCTGAACTAATTGAAGATGGAAGAATTCAACCTGCTAGAATTGAAGAAATTTATCAAAAAGTAAGAGCTGAGTTTGATAGAAATATTCAAAAAGAGGGTGAAGATGTAGTTCTTGAATTAGGTATTAAATCTATGCATCCTGAACTTGTAAAGTTAGTAGGTAGATTAAGATATAGAGCTTCTTATGGTCAAAATGCATTAGCTCATACACTGGAAGTTTCTCATTTAGCTGGATTATTAGCTGCTCAAATGGGAGGAGATCCTATTTTAGCAAGACGAGCTGGATTGCTTCATGATATTGGAAAAGCCTTAACTCATGAAATGCCTGGAAGTCATGTTGATTTAGGTGCTGAAATCTGTAAAAGATATGATGAGCCTGAAACTGTAATAAATGGTATTTATGCACATCATGGACATGAAGAACCAATAAATGTAGAAAGTGCTGCTGTTTGTGCTGCTGATGCTTTAAGTGCTGCAAGACCAGGTGCTAGAAGAGAAGTTTTAGAAAGCTTCTTAAAAAGAGTAGAAGAGGTTGAAAATATCTCCACATCTAAACCTGGTGTTTTAAATGCTTACGCAATTAATGCAGGAAGAGAAGTGAGAGTTATTGTTAAAGCTCAATTAGTAAATGATGATGAGGCTGTATTATTAGCTACTGAAATTGCAAATGAGATTGAAGAGAAAGTTCAATATCCAGGTGAGATTAAAGTAAATGTAATAAGAGAGCTTAGAGCTGAAAGTTACGCAAGATAAATTTAAAAAAATAAAAACTAGGTTTAAACTAAATGAAGAAAAATGTATTAACAACGCAAATAATTGCTGGAAAATATAAGGGAAAAAAGATAGAACTTCCATCACTAGATGTTACAAGAAGTTCAAAAGCTAGGCTTAAAGAGTCTTATTTTAATGTTTTACAGTTTGATATTATTGACAAAATTTTTGTTGAGTGTTTTGCTGGGTCTGGTTCTATTGGATTAGAAGCTGTAAGTAGAGATGCGAAAAGAGCATATTTTATTGAACAAAACAGAAACTCTTATAATATATTAGTTAAAAATTGTAAGAATATTGATATGTCAAAATGTCAAACAATGTTAGGGGATACATTTGTTCAAACTCCATCTATCTTGAATTCTTTAAAGAATTCTAGTGATGAGTTAATTATTTATATAGATCCACCATTTGATTTTAGAGATGGAATGGAAGATATCTACGAAGAATCTTTTGAAATGGTTAGAAACATAGAAAATGACAATGTATTTATCATAACATTTGAACATGTATCAACTTTAGAAATGCCAGAAATCTTAGGTCACTTTAAATTAAGTAAAACAAAACAATTTGGAAAAAGCTCTTTAAGCTACTATATCGATTCTAGGAATAGTTAATGTTTAAGTTTTCAGTATATGCACTAATTTCGGTATTAGTATTAGTGTTTATATTGCCTTTTATTTATACAGTTTCACCCTATGAGTTAAACCCTCAAAAAATACTTCAATCTCCATCTTTAGAACATTTATTTGGAACTGATAGATTAGGAAGAGATGTTTTAGCTAGGGTTTTAGAAGGTGGACAAACTTCTTTAATTATTGGATTTTTAGCAGCTTTGATATCTTCTATGGTTGGATTATTTATTGGAATTAATGCTGGTTATTTTAAAGGTAAAGTTGATAAATCAATTACTATAATAATTGATTTATTTTTGACTTTTCCAACTTTCTTTTTACTTTTGGCTTTAGTTTCTTATATTCAAGCATCAGCTGTAATTTTAATTATAGTTATATCAATTACTGGTTGGATGGGAATGGCAAGGTTAATTAGAAGCGAGAGTTTTGCCATTAGTAATAAACCTTTTATAAAAATTTTAAATATATCAGGTGTTCCAAAGTTAAAAATCATTTTCAAATATTTTGCTCCTTTATTAGCACCAATATTTTTGATTTCATTTACATTTGGGGTTGGTGGTTCTATTTTGGCAGAGTCAGGACTCTCTTTTTTAGGTTTAGGTATTAATCCCCCTGATATGTCATGGGGAAGTTTACTTAGTGATGGAAAAGCTGTAATTGATATTGCGTGGTGGGTGGCATTTTTCCCTGGGCTTATGATATTTATAATTACATTTTGTTTAATGCAAATCTCTGATTTTTTACAAGCAAAAGCAAATCAAAAAGAGATTATCTAATGAAAAAATATTTATTTTTATCAATAATAGCGATATTTTTAATTGGATGTAGCTCTAAAGATATATCTTTAAATGAAAGACTTAATAGTTTTTCAGTTAATAAAAATATTTACATATCAGGGGTTCCACAAAAAGTTGATTCAAACTTTAGTATAGGTTTAGGTACATCTTCATATTTGAAAAATATCGGAATTCATTTAGGAACTGTAATAGTTCCTAAAATTCAAAACAATGATGGTCTTGATTTAGATATGGCAATTTCTTCAAACTCTATAAATTTACAAAATTTAGTTCATCAATCATTTGAAAAAAATTTCAATAATGATGACTTTTATAAAAACTATTATGTTCCTTTTGGTGGAAAATTTAGTATGAATATCAAAGTCTTATCTTATAGACTTAATTCTAATTTATTTAGTGATAAGTATCAAATTAATTTTGTAATAAATGTTGATATGAGAGATGATAAAAATAAAATAATATATGAAAAAAGATTTAACACAAAATCTTTAGGAAAAGAGAATCAATATTTAAGGGATGAAATTTTATCAGATTATGATGTTTTAATTAAGTCTGTAAATTTATCTTTAGATAATGTTGTTTTAAACATCATTGAAGATATGAAAAATAACTAAGTCTTTTTTATATCTTCACTAAAATTTTATCAAGTAAGCTAGTACTTAATACTCTTTTTAAGTAGCCTAATATATATGTAGCTTTTGTGACATAATATCTAGGTTTTGGTTTATTTGTATTCATTATTTTAAGAACTACTTTAGCTACACTACTTGCTGGTAAAGTAAAAGGAGTTGTATCTTCTTTTTTTTCTAATCTACCTTTTAGTTCTTCCTCATATAAAGTTTTGAAATGACTATTTTGAATATCAATGTTTTTATTGAATTTTTTTAGAGCATTTTCTCTAAATTTTGAAGTTACAGGCCCTGTATTTATTGAACTTATAAATATATTATCATCATGTGTTTCAAGTCTTAATGTATCACTTAAACCTTCAATAGCATATTTACTAGCATTATAAGCCCCTCTAAATCTAAGCGAAATTATTCCTAATACAGAACTGTGATTAATAATTTTTCCATAGCCTTGTTTTCTAAATATTTTTAGAGCTTGAAGATTTACTTCATGAAGTCCAAAAACATTTGTTTCAAACTGTTTTCTTAAAGTTTTTACACTAACATCTTCCACAGCACCTGGTTGACCATATCCTGCGTTGTTGAATACAGCATCTAGTTTCATGTCATTTTTGATGATTTCATCTAATACATGGCTTATTTGCTTACTATCTCTAACATCTAATTTAAAAACTTCTAAGCCAAAGCCTCTTAAGTATTTTACATCTTTATTTTTTCTTGCCGTTGCATAAACTTTTATACCATTTTGTTTCAAATAAAGTGCTGTTTCAAAACCAATACCAGTTGAACATCCAGTAATTAATATATTTTTCATTAAATTAACCTAGCTATCTTTTTTGAAATGCTATCATACAAATTCAAATATACAAGTAAAATTTTAGAAAAAAGATTTAAATGACTCAAAAAGATTTAAAATTAAAAGAATTATTAGACAAAGAAGTAAATTCAAGAAATAAAGAAAATGAACTTTCAATAGAAAAACCTGATCCTCTTTTTATAGCTAGAAAATTTAAAGATGAATATATAGCTTTAGCATGTGCTTTATTTGGTTATGGAAAAGCATCGTTGATTATAAAGTTTTTAGATAGTTTAAATTTTGAACTTTTAGATGAAAATGAAGATTTAATAAAAAAAGAACTTCAAGGATATTATTATAGATTTCAAAATAGTGACGATGTAATAAATTTCTTTATAGCCTTAAAAAGATTAAGAGAAGAAAATAGTTTAAATGATCTTTTTTACAAAGCATATAAAAATGAACATTCTTTATTAGAAGGTTTAGATTTTCTAATGAATGAAATTAGAAAAGTAAATCCTTATAAATCTCAAGGTTACAATTTTTTAGTTGGAAGTGGATTAAAAAGAGATAAAGAAAATCTAATCAAACATATTGGTAATTCAACTAATAAAAGATGGTTTATGTATCTTAGATGGATGATAAGAAATGATGAACTTGATATGGGATTATGGAAAGGTGTTGAAAAAAAAGATTTAATCATGCCTTTAGATACTCATACTTTTAATGTCTCAAAAAGATTAGGACTTTTAAAAAGAAAAACATATGATTTAAAATCTGCAATTGAGGTCACAAATAAACTTAAACAGTTTGATGACAATGATCCTGTAAAGTATGATTTTGCTATCTATAGACTAGGGCAAGAGAAAATATTGTAATTTTGTTATTTTTATCACAAATGAATAAAATTTTATGTTATGATGAAATTAAAACCAAGGAAATTGATGGATTATAAAAATAAGCTAGATATTATTTTAGATTTTGCAAGACTAATTTCAGAAGAAACAAATCTAGATTATTTATTAGATGAGGTATGCGATTTCTCAAAAAACTTGATTAATGCACAAAGGGCCTCTTTATATATCTATGAAGAAAGTACAAATGAACTTTGGACTAAAGTAGCTAAAGGTGTATCAAAAGAGATAAGATTTGATGCTTCTAAAGGTATTGCTGGTTATGCAGCTACTAAAAAAGAGGCTCAAATTGTTCTTGACCCGTACAATGATAGAAGATTTAATAGAAATATTGATAAAGAAACTGGTTTTATAACAGAGCAAATTATTGCTATTCCTTTACTTGACTCCCATAAAAATTGTGTGGGCGTATTACAGGTATTAAATAAAAATTCTGGAAAGTTTTCTGAAAGTGATTTACAATATTTATCAATTATAGCTACATACACATCAATGGTTATCAAAAATGCTCTTCTAATAGAGTTAGAAACAACATTAATGCAACAATCAAAAATGGCTGAAATGGGCTCAATGCTTGATAATATCTTACATCAGTGGAAACAGCCCCTAAGTGTGATTTCTATGGTTTCAAATTTTAATGAAGTTTTATATAGTGATGAAAACCTTGATATTAATGAGCTTATTAAAAATAATGAACAAATAAATAAGCAAGTAAAATTTATGCTAGAAACTTCTGATAATTTTAGAAATTTCTTTTCTTTAAACAAAGAGAAAAAAGAGTTTTCTGTAAATATTACCGTTGAAAATGTATTAAATATATTATTACATAAAACAAAAGAGTTTAATGTCAATATTGTTAAAGATTTTGAAAAAGATGATGCATTAATTTATGGATATGAAAATGATTTTGCCCAAGTTATTTTAAGTATAATAAATAACGCCCTTGATAAATTTTCAAAAAATACTGATAATAAAATATTTATAAAAATCAAAAATATTGATGATGAATTGTTTTTGAATATAAGTGATAATGCAGGAGAAATTCCAAGTGAATTATTGCCTACAAAGTTGTTTAATAGACATGTTACTACAAAAGAAACTGGTACAGGACTTGGTTTGTCTATTTGTAAAATCGTCATAAATAGACATTTTAATGGAGATATAAAAGCCTATAATGAAAACTCAAATGCTTGTTTTGAGATTAGAATCTAAGAAATCTAATATTTAATTTGATTTCTTCCTGATTCTTTTGCTTCATATAGTTTATCATCTGCATGTCTTAGTGAATCTTTGAAGTTCTTATTCTCTTCTCTAAAAGATATTCCAGCCGAAAATCTAACTTTTATTTTATTTTGATTATATACAAAGCTATTGCTATCTATAATAGTTTTTACTCTATTTACATAACCAATTACTTCTTTTTTGTCTTTATAATGAATTAAAGCTACAAACTCTTCTCCACCATATCTACAAAGGATATCTGTTTTTCTAGTACCTTTATCAAGTATTTTAGCAAATGTGTATAAAACTACATCTCCACCTTCATGACCATATTTATCATTGATTTTTTTGAAGTGGTCTAAGTCAAAGAAAACTACAGCAAATTTATCACCATCTCTTACAAATCTAGATTCAAACTTATCTGATTCTTCATCAAAAGCTCTTCTAGTTAGTAATCCTGTTAAATAGTCTGTTTTACTTTCCGTTTTTGTTCTTTTTAGTTCACCTTCTAGTGAATCAATTTGTTTTTGAAGTTCAGAAATCTTTTCAGTTCTATCTTTTAGGTTTGCTGTAACTTTACACATTTCATTTTCTATATTTGTTGATATGTTTATTAATTGTTCTTTGAACTCATTTAAAAGATCTTTATCGCATTCATTGTTTACTGTAACAATTTGCTCTTTCATATCATGAATAGCTTTAGAACTAGTTCCACTAAAAGATATAGCTTCATCTAGTTCAGTTTTCATTGATGTTATAAAAGAAGAAACATCAGAAGTTTTTTTAATAAGGTTTTTCTTATCGTTTGTAACTCTTTTATCAATCAGACTTTTTATTTCATCTAATGTCTTAGATTCAAAGATTAACTTTGGATTAACTGTTAATTTTTCAAACAGGTTATTAAATTCATCATCTTCGTTTTCAGGCATTGATGGTCTTAAAGCTTCCATTATTGTTTTGATAAGTTCATCACTATTTTGATAAGGAACTCTCTTTAGTAATAAAGGAATTAGCTTTTCTAGATTGTCAATTTTATTTTTAGCGACAATTTCTTGTTCACTTTTACAAAGTTGATTAACAATATTTTGAAATTTTCTGTCCATAGTTTCTCTTGTGTTTAGATTTTTTTATGATAATAATTTTTTTGCTGTCTCGTTAATTCTTTTTCCATCTGCAATTCCTGCAAATTTTTTGCTAGCTTGTCCCATTACTTTTCCTATATCTTTCATAGTTTCAGCTTTGATTTCGATGATTAAATCTTTTAATTGTGCTTCTAATTCATCATCTGTTAGTTGTTTTGGTAAATATTCTTTAAAAATATCAGCTTGTTCTTTTTCTTTAGCAGCTAAATCATCTCTTCCTGCTTCTGTGTATTGAACAATTGATTCTTCTCTTTGTTTGATACCTTTTTGAATTAATTTGATGATTTCTTCATCTGTTAATTCTTTTCTTTCGTCTACTTCAATTTGTTTAATCATAGTATTGATAGCTCTAACAGTATCTCTTTTTACAACGTTTTTTTCTCTCATTGCAGTTTTAACGTCATCTTTTAGTTGTTGTTTTAATGTCATAAAATTCCTTCAAATAAATAATTTTCTATTATATCTTTTTAGTTTTTAAAACTTTCTACAAGTTCTTCTAATTCTAAAAATCTTTCTACTTTTTCTTCGTATGTTTTTTTAACTTCATCAAGTTCATTTGAAACAGCTACAATTCCTTTTTGTTCATAACAAGCAGGGTCCATTAGACAAGCATTTAACTCTTCTATTGTATTTTCAAGTTCATCGATTTGTTCTGGTAACATATCATAGTCTCTTTGGTCTTTATATGATAGTTTTGTTTGTTTCTTTTTGTTTGGAGTATCTTGAATCTTTTCTTCTTTTTGTTTTGATTCTTTTTCCATATCTTTTTCAAACTCTTCAAGTTCTTGAATTTCTTTTTCAATCTCAAGATACTCAGTATAAGGTTGAAAACTCTCTTCAACTAAACCATGACCTTTAAATACAAATAATTTTTTTGCAATTTTATCAACAAAATATCTATCGTGACTTACAAAAATAAGTGCACCTTGGAAGTTTTGAAGATACTCTTCAAGAATATTGATAGTTGGAATATCAAGGTCATTTGTAGGCTCATCTAAAATAAGACAATCAACTTTTTTAGTGAAAAGTAAGGCTAGGGCAACTCTGTTTTTTTCTCCACCACTTAAAAGACCTATTTTTTTATCAAGGTATTCTTTTGGAAATAAGAAGTTTTTAAGATATCCATAAACATGCATATTTCTTCCATCATCTAATTCTACTCTATCTCCACCATTGGGACAGAATGTTTCAATCAGAGTTCTATCGTTGTTTAGCATAACTCTTTGTTGATCAAAATATCCTATTTCAAAGTCACCCTTTTTGAATCTTCCACTATCAATTTCAAGTTTTTCCATAAAGATTTTTAGCATAGTTGATTTACCACTACCATTTGGTCCAACAATTGCAATAGTGTCTTTTTGAAGAATTCTAGTTGTAAAATCTTTTATTAGAGTTTTATTTCCTAAAGATTTA
Organism: uncultured Campylobacteraceae bacterium; assembly: GCA_937138295.1. Taxonomy (GTDB): domain Bacteria; phylum Campylobacterota; class Campylobacteria; order Campylobacterales; family Arcobacteraceae; genus JALRJW01. Next base: position 2,483 of record CAKZOX010000006.1, on the reverse strand, counting down.
CAAATATCATCTAATTCATAAAGCATTTTCTTTTTATTTTGCTGCTTTTCTTCAGTATTAAATGATTTTTGTTCCCTTTGTAGTTCTAAACTCATTTTTCTAATCAACGCAGGATTTGATTTAGCTTTTTTCTTTAAATCGAAATATTCAGATTTTCTTCTCTCATTTCTTTTTCTTCTAGCTGTAACACCTCTTTGCATCCAGTGAGCTTCTCTTTTAACTAATCGAACTAAGTTATCATGGTCTTTTTGCATATTTTCTAAAATCTGCTGTTTTTGTTCTAGATATTTTGAATAACCACCATTAAAGTTTCTAAGAACTCCACCATCTATTTCAACAACATTTGTTGCGATATTATCAATGAAATATCTATCATGGGAAATAAATAAAAGTGTGAAATTGTTTTTGTTTAAAAGAGTTTCTAAAAACTCAACCATATATACATCAAGGTGATTTGTAGGCTCATCTAAAAGTAAAACATCAGGTTTTTTTAGAATTAGCCCTGCTAAACTTACTCTTCTTTGTTCTCCTCCGCTTAGAAGGTTTACATCTTTATGTTCATACTCTTTTAGTTTGAATTCTTTTAGAACTCTTTCTATCATGTTGTCAATATCCCAAGCATTGTGGAATTCAATATAAGTTACAAGTTCACTTTGTCTGTTTAGAAGTTCTTTATTGTCATATTCAGTTGCTAATTTTAAAGTTAGTTCTTCATACTCTTTTTTTGCTTTTTTAATTTCAACTAGTTGATCTTCAATTGCTTGTCTAACAGTTGTATTAGCATTAAATTTTGGTTGCTGGTCTAGCATTTCTATTTTTACTGATTTATCAATAGAAATTTCACCGCTATCTGGTTCTGTTGAACCCATAATTACTTTAAATAGTGTTGATTTACCTTGACCATTTTGACCAATTACGGCAATCTTTTGTCCCTCTAGTAAGGTAAAATTTACATCTTTTAAAATAACTTTTGTGTCGTATTGCTTATTTATGTTTTGTAAGTCAATTAGTGCCATTTGTTTTTCTTGTTTCCCATAAAATAGTATCTTATATCAACAATGTTTAGAAATGTATTTTCTTAAAATTGACTGAATGGTATCATACTTTTGAAAAAGTATGTCAAAAATTGTCATACTTTTTTATTTGTGTCATACTACCATATCTAAACATTCTTTTTTTTAATAAAGTAGGTATTGTATCTAAAAGTTAGTTATATACTTATGAGAATGAGAATTGAAAATTAATCTCTCCTCATAACTCCATATTCACAATATAAATAATCAAATTGTAATTCATTCCAAATCTTTTCATAATCCAAATAATGTAAAACTCTTTGAGGTATATTTTCTCCAAAAAACTTATATTCATTTACTATCATATCAATAAATTCTTCTTTTGAAATATTTGGATAAAAATCAAAATTATCATAGTTATCATAAAAATATTTGATATTTTTATTTCCTGTTGTTTCAGTATAAATATTCCAACAAGTTTCAATATGATCAGGATTTTGATTATAATTTGAACTTATTATTTCAAAATTGTTCTCATAGTTTTCTTCTAAATAATCTAATATGATAACTGTTAAATCCCATATAACATCATTTTCAGGATATTCATTTTGAATGTATTGAAAAATTTCCTTACTTAACTCATTTAACTCATCATATGACATTTGATTCATACTAAATTGGTAATCACTTAAAACACCATCGTGATAAACTAAACTTTCATAAACATCTTCTAATTCTAAATCTTCTTTAAACATAATAATTGTCCTTTTATTTTTTGTAATATTTTTTATTTAAGAGTTTAAAACTCTTAACCTATAACTTGATTCTTTAACTATTTATTGGATTGATTTTATGTCATGATACTACCTCCAATAAATTGGAGTTAGTTGTATTTATTGGAAACCCTAAATATCTATTTTTTTGAAGTTTCTCTATTGTTTTAAATTTAAAGTTTTTACAAATTGATATTAAATTAACATCACATTTTGTTAAATGATTTTCAATTGAAATATTTTTTCTGATATTCTTAGATTTAAAACTATTTTTTTTCTCAACTTTTGAAGATGAAGTTTTTGGAGTTTTTATTGAATAAAGTTTATCAACGTATTTTTTTACTATTTTATTTTTATAATTGATTTTTCCAATTACTGTATCTTTTTTACATCCAATAGTTGGAGTATTATTAAAAATCTGAGTTCTAGATTCTTCTTCAATCTCTTTTGTTTTAAGATTTGATGCTAAAAATCTATCTTCATATGCAAATAAATATTTTGAAACTTTACCTTTAATTTTGTATCTATGAATATTGTATTTTGGATTTATTAGTGATAATTTTTCAAACTCTTCAACTTCTATAAAATATGTTTGATGATTAATTTTTTGTTTTTTATCTTCTTTTGAATTGTATTTATCAATTTGAACTACAACTTTTCCACCATTAGAAATAAAATTCATATATTCATTTGCGAT
>CAKZOX010000005.1 GCA_937138295.1 uncultured Campylobacteraceae bacterium | reverse complement strand
TAAAATTATTAGAAGATTTGATAGGGATGAAGTTAAAACTGATAAACAATTAAGAACTATTTTAGATGATTTTAATAAAGAGAAGATTGATATTTTAGTTGGAACTCAAATGCTTTCTAAAGGGCATGATTATCATAATGTAAAACTAGCTGTAGTTTTAGGTATAGATTCAGTTTTACGAATGAACTCATATAAAGCAAGGGAGAGAGCTTTATCTCTTTTAATCCAAATTGCTGGAAGAAGTGGTAGAAAAGGTGAGGGCGAAGTTGTAATACAGACTCAAAACAAAGAGTTTTTTGATTATTATATTTCCCAAAAAGATTATAAAAATTTTTTAGATGATGAATTAGAGTTTAGAGAAGAGTTATATCCTCCATATTTTAAGTTAGCAAAAATTATATTTGCCCATACAAATGGATTAAAAGTAAAAGATGAGTTTGATAAATATACAAATATCTTAAAAGCCCATGAAAACATAGAAGTTGTTGGGGCTAATCAATGTGTGATATTTAAATTAGCCAATAAATTTAGATATGAGATTTTAATACGTTCAAATAATCTAAAAGCTTTACTTGAAGCTTTACATAGTATCAATTCCCCAATGGCTAGTATAGATATGGATACTATTTATTAACATATACTTTGTTTTATTTTGTATTAGAAAAGATTATAGTATAATCGGCAAAAATTTAAAGGAATAAAAATATGATTTATACTACTGATGAATTTAAAAAATTAGTTGAAAATATCCAATCTCAAGATTGGTATAGAAACCCAATTGGATTTGGTATTGCTAGAGTTGATAGAGGACAATTAAATCCTGAAAAAATTTTACAAGCAACTTATCCTGTAGTTAACTGGGAAGAAAATTATGGAAGCGCTGCTATTTTTTTAAATGCATTAAAAGAGTCAGGTGTTGAAGTTGATACTTCTAAATCAGAGTTAGTTTGTACTTTAAGTGATGAGTTTTTAACATCTTGTATTGAGTCTTTTAGACCTTATGCTCCTGAAGCTAAAGGTGAAGCTCATAAAAATGTACAAGTTATCTCTTCACTTGCTACTTTACCTATTGATTCAGGATTAACAGGAAATGATTATAAAGTTGTATTTATTTTTGAAGATACAAACCCATTATCAGTTGAAGCTGTATATTTAAAACTTTATGCTTTATCTTTAGGAAAAGCTAAATTAAGAAGTTTAAACTTAAATGGAGCATTTGGTATTTTAGAAAACTGTGCTTGGGCTGGGACTGAACCTATTGAATTAGATTGGTTAAGAGCAAATGAAATTTCACTTAAAATCAATAATCAATATCCTGAAATTACAATGGTAGATAAATTCCCAAGATTTTTATCACATGTAATTCCTGCAAATAATACAAGAATTTTAGAAACATCAAAAGTAAGATTTGGTGCACAATTAGCAGCAGGAACTACTGTTATGCCAGGTGCTGCTTATATTAACTTTAATGCAGGAACTGAAGGTGCTGTTATGGTTGAGGGAAGAATTTCTTCATCTGCTATTGTTGGTGCTGGTTCTGATGTTGGTGGTGGAGCTTCTATTTTAGGAGTTTTATCAGGAACTGATGGAGTGCCTGTAAGTATTGGTGAAAATACACTATTAGGTGCAAACTCATGTACAGGAACAGCTATTGGTGATTCTTGTATTTTAGATGCAGGAGTTACTATTTTACCAGGTACAAAAATTACTTTATCTGAAAAAGCAGTTGCTGCACTTAAAGAGATTAATCCTGATAAAGAGATAAGTACTCTTATGAGAGGAATGGATTTCCAAGGTGTTAATGGAGTACATTTTAGAGTTAACTCATTAAATGGTCAAACTATTGCTATGAGAAGTACTAGAGAAGTTAAACTAAACTCTGACTTACACTAAATAAAAAAAGGTTAAAGATTTAAATCTTTAACCTTAAAATAACTCTACACTTGTAACTTGCTCTTTTTGGAATCTAACTACTTTATCTCTTCCACTACTTTTTGCTTCATATAGGGCAATATCAGCATTTTTAATAACTGTATCAAATAGTTTTGAATCTTGAGGATACATTGATAAACCAATACTAACTGTCTTTTTAATAGTTGTACCAGCATAAACATCAATCTCATTTTCTCTTACTTTTTGTCCAATTTTATGGGCAATATTCATTGCACTCTCTTCTGAATCTATACCAATTAGAAGTACAATAAACTCTTCACCACCATATCTAACTAAGATATCAGATTCACGAACACTCTCTTGTAGTATTCTTGATAACTCTTTTAGTACCTTATCTCCAATATCATGACCATACTCATCATTTACAGCTTTGAAGTGGTCCATATCTAACATAAGTAGGGCAATATTTTTATTATCTCTGTTAACCTGTGGTATAAGTTTTTTTAGATTCTCTTCTAAATATTTTCTATTGTAAAGTTGTGTTAATCCATCTGTAAATGCTGATTCTTGAAGTGCATTCATTAATAGTTTCACTTCAATAGTAGGACTTGCTTCTTTTAAATAACTTCTAATAAATATGTTTTTATTTTTTATTTCATCTAACTCTTCTTTTGTATCACATACAAAATGAACTATTAAATAAAAGTTTTTTGTAATATCAATATTCATACAAAAATAGAATTTATTCTCTTTATTAAAATATGGACAAGAGTTATGAAAATCAATAGAAACTACATCATTTTTAGTTCTTGCAGCACGGCATAATTCAGGTGAGTTTTTTATTGATTCATGGCAATATAGTGATTCTCCAATCTCTATTACCTTTTGCATTTTTTGTTTTTTAATATCAATTTCAAAAAATGTGAAGTTTTTTATTTTGAATTTATTTTGAAAAACTTCAGAAATTCTTCTATAAATTTCATCTTTTGTATTATCAAGTTCTACTTGTTTTTTAAATTGATATAAATTTGATAAATTATCAATAATCTCTTTTGATTCATCCAATGGATTAGTTTTACTGTTTTTATATCCAATAAAACCTTGTAGTTTTTCATCAATATCCAAACTTGTATCTTTAAATATTTTTATTAAATTATTATAATCTTCTGTAATATCAATAAACTCTTTAGATGTGTCAAGATTTTGAGAAGCGTTTTTTGAAATTACAAGACCTAAGCCAGACGATAAAGCTTCTAAACAAACTAAACTCTTTCACTGCAAAACCCGCTCTTACCTCAAAACATAAGCGTTTAGCTAAATTCGGGTAAGCAGAAAGCCCTGTTAAAATAGAGGCCAATGCCATGTCATCTCGCAAAGTATCGGCGCTCAGCTCTATGGCAAGTATTGATTCATCCTCACTATCACCATATTCAAGGATCATCAGTTTCATTAAACTCCAATCAAGCCTTGCTAATAAGTGCAAGCGATGTGCCCATTGGTAGTAAAATCCAAAGCGGTACTTTTCACCGTTTAACAGTAAACTCAATGAAATTTGCTGCTGGAGTAACGAGCCACTAAAACTACTGAC
>CAKZOX010000004.1 GCA_937138295.1 uncultured Campylobacteraceae bacterium | reverse complement strand
AAAAATGCTATAAGACGGCTGAGATTGTATTGTAGGGCGGAACTTTGAAGCGATTATGTTTATTAATGTTGCACCTGATAGATTCAAATGGAACTGGAATGTAGAAAGCGGCAGCTGTGGCCAATGATATTAGCAGGCGGAGGCAGGCGGCAGCTTTGCTTTGATTGCTGAGCCATCATTTTCGTCGGCTTTTGCAAAATTCTTGATGACGTAAGCATATCTTTTTCATCGTCGTGAAAGGAGAGATAAAATGAAAATGAAGAAAATTCACCAAATGTACCTAAAAATTTATTCTTATATTTATTTTTTATAGTATTAAATTCAATAATATATTCATCATAATTGTCCATAATATCATTTAACTTTAAATTAAAGTTAAAATCTCTTACTAATAACTTATTTGTTAAAATTTCTTTACAAATGCCAACTTCTGTAGATATCAGTAAATCAGAGTAAAATAATGATTCCAATGCGACTAAACTAAAACCTTCATTTAAAGAACTTATCAATACCATATGTGATTTTGTCATCAATTCTGGTATGTTATCATTAAATCCTATTAAGAATATTTTATTAGAACTATCATTCTCTTTTATTAATTTCTCTAAATTATCTTTTTCTTTACCCTCACCCACAATCAAAAGTTTAAATTTTCTGTCAAAAGTGTTCAAGTCTTTTATCAAAATATCGAATCCTTTAACTTTGTCTAAACGACCTATGCATAAAATTGTAAATATTTGTTCTTTAGATTTTTTTTGAATTATTTTTGGAATGATACCATTATAAATTACACTACAAGGTTTTTTTATAGAACTAGCAACACTTTTTGAAACAGCAATAACATTGTCAACTTTATTAAAAACTGAACCTTTTCTAGTATTATGTTTAGTAGCAACATGTATAAATTTAATAAGATGCTTTAAACTGTTTACTATTTTAGTAGCTTTTGCACTGTGAGTATGTACAATCTTTCCTCTAATGTATTGTATTAATTGAATGTAAAGAAATATATTAAACTTGCTGTAATCTTTAATTAGATGAACAGTAATATCATCATCTAGATATTTTTGTATATCATTATTTTCTAATAAAATTACTTCTAATTTTATATCTTCATGTAAAGTTAATTCAATACATATATCTATAAAAGCCTTTTCTGCTCCACCATATCCTCTTGATGCTATAAACTGAACTATTGAAATTTTTTTTGAATATTTATAAACTTCCAAAGTCTTCTCAACCATATTCCCCAAAGAAAAATTCTCTGAAATATATTTGTATCCATCAAACTTTAATTCCTGACTTCTTAAAATACTTTCAGACAATTTTTTTTCATCTCCAACTTCAAAGAAAAAACCATTTTCATTTTCTCTTATTATGTCTTTAACACCGCCGTGATTTGTAGCTATAACAGGAGTATTTAATGCAATTGCTTCAGCAACTGCTCTTCCAAAACTCTCTGGTTTTTTTGAACTACTTACTATAACATCACTTAAAGCATAAATTTCAGCTATTTTACTTTGACTTCCTGTAAAAATAATATTTTCTTGAAGATTCAATTCTTTAATTAGAGTTTTCAATAACTCTAAATAATCCTCTTTATCGCTTCTTACACCACCTACTATCAATGCTATTATATCTTTTTGTTGTTTTTTTACTAATTGAACAGCTTTAATGAAAGTTTCATAGTCTTTTAATTGTGTTATTCTACCTACACTTGAAATTATAAATTTATCTTTTAAATTATGTTCTTTTTTAAAGTTTTCAATAAAATCTAAATCTATATTTTTTGGATTAAATAAATCCAAATCTATTCCTCTTGGAATAACAGTAATTTTACTCTCACTTGTGTTGTAATTTTTTTGAATATACTCTTTTATACTATTACTCACACATATCACAGCATCCGCTTTTTGCATTATAGAACTATAAAAACCAACGCTATTAAACCCATGAACAGTACTGACCACTTTAATACCAAGTTTTTTATTAGCAATATATACAAGCCAAGCAGGTACCCTACTTCTAACGTGTAAAATATCAGGATTAATATCTTTAATGATCTTTCTTAACTTTTTAGCTCTAGAAAAAACAGTAAAAATATTTTTACTACATACATCAAACTTTATATGTTTTCCACCATCTAAGTCTATTTGAGATTCTAGTTTTCCACCATTACTTATTACAAAAGACTCCATACCTTTTTTTACATATTCTCGGTTTAGTTCAACAACACCACGTTCAACTCCACCTTCATTTAGTTCTGGCAAAAACTGTATTACTTTCAAGTACTACAACCTTAGATCAGCATTTGGTAATAATGATTTTATATCATAAATCACTCTACTATCATTCAATTCAATATTCAACTCTCTAAACTCATCATGACTTACAGCCAAAATAACTGCCTTATATTCATCTAAATTATAATCATCAACCAAATCTAAGTTATACTCATATTTAACTTCATCTTTATCAGCCCATGGATCATATATATCTACATTACAGCCATATTCACTCATTTCAGCTACTATATCAACTACTTTTGTATTTCTTACATCTGGGCAGTTTTCTTTAAAAGTAATACCTAAGATTAATACTTTTGAATCTTTTATAGGTAAACCTTTTTTAATCATAAGTTTAATAGTCTTTTCTGCTACATATTTTGACATACCATTATTGATTTGTCTTGCACCCAAGATTAAGTTTGGTTTATAACCTAGTTCTTCTGCTTTATAAGTTAAGTAATATGGATCTACACCAATACAGTGTCCACCTACAAGTCCAGGTTTTAGTTTTATAAAGTTCCATTTTGTTGCAGCTGCTTCTATTACTTCATTTGTATTTATATTCATAGTATTAAATATAAGTGCAAGTTCATTTACAAGTGCAATATTTACATCTCTTTGAGTATTTTCAATTACTTTTGAAGCTTCTGCCACTTTTATAGAAGAACATTTATGAGTACCTGCAGTTATTATTGAAGAATATAGTTCATCAACTACATTTGCAATTTGTGGAGTTGAACCAGCTGTTACTTTAAGTATTTTAGTAACTGTATGTTCTTTGTCACCTGGATTAATTCTTTCAGGAGAATAACCTGCAAAAAAATCAGTATTAAATTTTAGTCCTGAAACATCTTCAAGTTGAGGGACACAAACTTCTTCTGTTACACCTGGATATACAGTTGATTCATAGATTACTATATCATCTTTTTTTAGAACTTTACCAACTGTTTGAGATGATTTGATAAGTGGAGTTAAATCTGGTTTATTGTTTTTATCTATAGGAGTGGGAACTGTAACAATATAAATATTGCAATCTTTAATATCATCAAGATTAGTTGAAAATTTCATTCCATTTTCAATAGCTTGTTTAACTTGAGAAACATCAAGTTCTTCTGTTCTATCAAAACCTTGATTTAATTCTTGTATTCTTTTTTCATTTATATCAAATCCTATTGTTTGATATTTTGATGAAAATGCATGAGCTAGTGGTAAGCCTACGTATCCTAGTCCTACTATACAGATTTTTTTGTTATGTATATTCATTAAATTCCTATTTTTTCTAAAAGCTTTTCAAAGTCTAATTTTTTATCAATACTATTTGCAATATTTACTAGCTTGTGATATTTTGTATCTTCGTATTCACTTTCTAAATCAATTATATTAAGCTTAGCATTACTATTTGCTCTAACTTCACTAATCATAGATGTTGAATCAATTGTAATGTATACTTCATCACATTTTTCAATAAAATCACCAATTGGGTTTATTGATGGTTCTTTTGAATAAATCAATTTATAATCAAACTCCATACCTTCAATAAGCTCTTCAATTTCACTTGGTGTTCTTCTTGATGTAGTGATAAATATTTGTTCATTTTTATGTTTATTTTTGATTTCTTCTAAAATATTTTTAATAGCAATCAAATTCATATTAAATACTTCATTAGGTCCACCAATTACAATACCAATAGCTTTTTTATTTTCATCTTTGCTAATATAATTTTTACATACAGGCATTGATAGATTTAGAGGAATTTCAACAAGATTATTCAATTTTGGTGGGTTATCATGTTTTTGAGCAACAATGTAAGTAAAATCTTCATAATCATAAGATTTTGGTAGCATTAGAACTATAGATTTTAATTTATATTTTTTTGAAATATATTTTGTAAAGTAGTATGTTGAAGAACCTGTACTTACAACAGCATCATAAAATTCATAATTGATTTGCTTGTGTGTTTTAAAAAAGTTTTCACTGTAATAACCCGCTTTGTCAGCAATGTAAGAAATACCTTTTAAAATTTTATTTTTAAAATTTATTTCAACGATATCATAACTAATCTTTTTTATTTTACAAAAAGCAATAGACTGATTTAAGTGACCTGGTTTACCATCACTAATTATTAGAATTCTTTTCATATATCTCTCTATAGTGGCTTTTAAATCTTTTGTGTGGCCAAAACCACTGTTTCTTATCTTCATTTATTATATCAGATAATGCATTAGCTTGTGCTTGCGATAAATTATTTAAATCCTCTTGCTCATTTTCTGTAACAATAGGGTCTATTGGATCATAGACTTTTATTTTATATTTATAATCATCTTTATTAAAAATAGCAATTGGTACTATTTTTACTTTAAACTTTCTAGCTAGACTTGATGAACTTGAACTTTGATTTGCTTTAACACCTAAAAATTCTACTTCATTTCCATCTTTACTATTGATATTTTGATCTATTATTAAAGAGATAACTTCCTTTTTCATAAGTGCTTTCACAAGTTTTTTTAATGCACCATGTCTGTAAACTATTTTAGCTCCACTCTTTTGTCTAGCTTCAGTAATAAACTCATCAAACTCTCTAAAGTTAGAGTTTCTAGCTACTTGATTTATACTAAATTTAAATCTATTTAAATATGTACTCATCATTTCCATATTTCCAAAGTGTGCTGATATTAAAATAAATGCTTCTTTGTTTTTTACAAGTTCATCTAAAATCTCTTCATTTTCAATATCAACACTATTTTTAAGTTCTTCATCACTTACATCAAGGTTTTCTATTAAAGTTTGAACCCATAAAACCATATTAAAATAACTATATTTTTGGATTGACTTTATTTCTTCTTTAGATAGACTTTCCCCATAAACAAGCTTCAAGTTTGATTCTATTATTTTATTAGTTTTTTTTGCAAAAAGATAAGTTAAATTTGCTATTCCTCTAAAAAAAGAACGCCTTAGAAATTTAGGCATTTTTCTAAGTATAAATACGAAAGTTAAAAAAATATAATACAAGATTTTCATAAATGTATTATAGTATATTTAGTTTTAATTGTTTTGGAAGTTCAAGTTTTTCTATATTAGATTTTATAAAAAATGATTTATTTGGTAAATCTATATTTAAAATATCTTCATCTAAACTATAATTAATGTTAGGTCTTGAAAAATCTTCATTTGTAGCTAAATTTAAAGAAATCATAAAAGATAACCATTTCATAGTATCAATACAAGGTAATAAATCCTCATATAATCCTAGATTTTTTTCTTTTGGTAAAGATTTTTTTGAAAATTTTATGATATGAGCTATTATAAGTCTATCTTTATGTGAAAAGTCATAATTCAAACCATTTATTAAAAATTCAAATGCATTATCATTTGATTTATAGAAATTTAATGTATTACCAATACTATGAAGTTTTGATGCTATTACAAGCATAGTTCCAAGTTCATCATCAAGATTGTGTAAAGGCTTTAAAATATCAAATATTTTTCTAGCATTATTACCAAAATAACTACTTTGTCTTGAATCAATTTCAAATCTATCAAGTAAACTTCTTACACTTACATTAAAATTTGAAGGAAAAACACCATTTTGATTTCTCAAAAGATCATCTAAATAAACACCTTCTCTAACACCAGCACCTGAAGTTATTACTTTTTTAATATTTAATTCATCTAAAATTGTCTTAAATATAAAAGTACCTTCTTTTATAGTGTCAAATCTATCTTTTTTTATATTTAATTCTGAAAGTTTATTTTCATCTTCACAAGATATTACGTCATCTAAATAATTAAGTTGATTTTTCACATTATACTTAAACCCGTGTAATACATCTAAAGGATAATTTTCATTTTTCATAATTGCTTTAGATAAAGCTCTAATACTTCCACCGATACCTACTACAGTATTAGGTATCTCAATATCTAAATCAAAAATTTGCTTTAAACTTTTTAAAATGTAAGCTTTAGCCCCATCTAAATCATTTTTATTAAAAAACAATTCTTTAATTCTTACTGTACCTACATCTAAAGATATTGATTTTACAATTTTTCCTGATTTTACAAAACTAAACTCAGTTGAACCACCACCAATATCAACAGTAACAAAATCATTTTCATGAATTAAATTTAGTGCTGCTAAGCCTCCAAAGTAAGCTTCTTTTTCTCCATCAATAACTCTTATACTAATACCAAAATCTTTTTTGATTTTATTTAAAAAAACTTTAGAATTAGGAGCATCTCTTAAAGCTGAAGTTGCTACACAAATGATTTTTCTTGATTTAAGATTATTTGAAATATTTAAGAAAGATTTCATAGATTCATATGCTCTTTGCATAGGAATCTCTTGTAAGTTGCCACCATTTTCATAGCAGCCTTCAGATATCTTTACCCTAGCTTTAGATTCATTGATCAAGCTAAAGGCAAATCTACTAGATTTTTTCAATACAACCATACGCATTGAGTTAGACCCAATGTCTATAATAGTTGTTATCTTAGCCATGAATTATACTTCTTCATCCATTAATTGTTCGTATTTAAACATTAGCTCTTCTCTAGTTTCTGAGTTATCAGGATCTAATATTATACAGTCAACAGGGCATACTTCTACACATTGTGGTTCATCATAATGACCTACACATTCAGTACATCTATCAGCATCAATGATATATATTGGATCACCTTCTTCAATTGCGTAGTTTGGACATTCTTCTCTACATGCATCACATGCAATACAGCTATCTGTTATTATTAAAGACATAAAACCTCTTTATTATATAAATTATTTATGGAGTTATAACCTAAATATCTTTAATTATTTCTAAAACAACATCAAAATCATTTTTATTTAAAGATAAAATTAAAATATCATCTTTTTTGTATAGAAATAAATCTTTATTTATATATAAAGCAGCATCTACATCAAAACTTCTTATTTGTCCACAAAACATCGAAAACTTGTAGTTTCTAGCATCACATAATGATAAAGCCATAGCACCTGGTGAACGGTATTTTATTTTATTTAATGATAATTTTTTACAAAGTTCAGGATTGTCATAAGATTTTTCAAAAATTGCTAATTTTGAAATTTTTTGTATATTTTTCTTTATATATTTTTCATTTTTTAAATCATAGTAAAATATTTCACTATCAAATATTCTATAAGTTAAAATATTTGATACTAAATTCGTTACAAAACCTGCTACAACTTCATTATTATATTTCAAAGCAATACTTGAACCATAGTAAGGTAAATTATGCATAAAATTACTGCTACCATCAATGGGGTCTATTATTATTTGAAAGTCACTATTATTACTTAAAAGTCCACACTCTTCAGAGAAAATATCACCAAATTCACTAAGATATCTAATAAAAATATTTTCAGCAATAATATCAATTTTTAAAGAGTTATCACCACCATAACCAGTGACGTTTGTATAAGTTAAATCAGTATCTTGTAAATGTAAGTTTATATAATCGATTAATTCGTTATTAGCAAGTTTGATGGCTTCAATAAATTTATCTTTATTAAAGCCATCCATAATTTCTATCCTAAAATTTCAATCATTTTTCTAGCAGCATCTCTACCATCAGCAGCAGCAGTTACAGCTAAGTCTGCTCCTCTTACACAGTCTCCACCACTATATACTTTTGTATTAGTTGTTCTGAAGCTTGAATCTTTAATAATTCCACCCCAGTTGTTTGTTTCAACACCTAAATCTTTTAAGAATTCAGGTACAGCAGGTTTAAATCCTAATGCAAGAATAATTATATCTGCTTCAACTAAGTATTCAGTTCCATCATTAATTACAACTCTTTGTCTTCCAGAATCATCAGGCTCACTCATAGTTGTTGTTAATAATTCAACAGCTACTGCTTTATCACCTTCAGTTTTAATAGACTTAGGAGAAACATTGAATACATATTCAACACCCTCTTCTTTTGCATTAACAACTTCTTTTTTAGATCCAGGCATATTCACTTCATCTCTTCTATATAGACATTTAACAGAAGCAGCACCTTCTCTTACTGATGTTCTAACACAGTCCATAGCAGTATCTCCACCACCAATTACAACTACGTTTTTATCTTTTACATTGATAAAATCAACATCTTTATTTCCGAAGTTTCTTTTTTGAATACCTGTTAAGAAATCCATAGCTAAATGAACATTTGATGAATCTTCACCATCAAGTCCAAGGTAGTTACCTTTCGTTGCTCCAATTCCTAAGAAAATAGCTTCATATTCATTTTCTAATTCATTTACACTGATGTCTTTACCAACTTCAGTGTTAAGGTGTAAGTTCATACCAGCTTCAACTAACCAGTCTATTCTTCTTGCAACTGCATCTTTATCAAGTTTAAAACCAGGAATACCATATGTTAATAATCCACCAGCTCTATCTTCTCTTTCATACATATCAACTTCAAAACCTTTTCTTAAAAGGAATGTTGCAGCTGAAATACCTGCAGGTCCTGAACCAATAACAGCTATTTTTCTACCATTAGATTTTGAAGCAAATTTAGGTTTCATACCCATTTCAAAAGCAGTTTCATTTATATGAGTTTCAACAGCACCAATAGAAACAGCACCATGTCCTGTATTTAATGAACATGCACCTTCACATAATACATCTTGAGGACAAATTCTTCCTAAGATTTCAGGGAATGGTGAAGTTTCATTTGATAAAGCAAATGCGAAATCTAAGTTTTTAGTTGCTGTTTGCTTTAACCATGCAGGAATATAGTTATGTAATGGACATCCTGTATGACAGTATGGATCTCCACACTGCATACATCTGTCTGATTGTTCTTTTCCTCTTTGTTGTCCAAATACTTCATATACTTCATTGAAGTCTTTTAATCTTTGTAATACATCCCTTTTTTCAGGGTTAATTCTTTCAAATTTAGTAAAATTTAACATATCTATTAATCTCCCTCTTCCGGATCAAGTGGTAATACTGTCATATTTTTTGGTTTAACCATCCAGAAATTTCTAATTTCTGCTCTAAAGTTCTCTAAAATTCTTTCAGCTTCAATACTTTCAGTTTCATGAATATAATCTGCTAATAATCTCTTTAAGTATAATCTTTCTCTTTCAGTATCATCTGTATCGATTCTAACTGCTTCAATTAACTCTTGATTGATTTTGTCAACAAATGTTTTTTCTGGATCATAAACAAATCCTAATCCACCAGTCATACCAGCACCAAAGTTAATACCAGTATTTCCTAAGATTACTACAATTCCACCTGTCATATATTCACAAGCATTATCACCTGTACCTTCAACTACTGCAATACATCCAGAGTTTCTAACAGCAAATCTTTCACCAACGCTAGCTCTAACGTATAATTTACCACCAGTAGCACCATATAAACAAGTATTACCAGCACCTGCAAATCTTTGACCTTGGTGTGGAGGATTAACAATGATTTTACCACCATTCATACCTTTACCAACGTAGTCATTTGCAGCACCATCTAAGTATAAATTCATACCCTTAGAAATTAAAGCACCGAATGATTGACCAGCAATACCTTTTAAATTAATATTAATCGAGTTTTCAGGTAAACCTTTATCTCCATAATATTGAGCAATTTCACCAGAAATTAAAGCACCAAATGATCTATTTAAGTTAGAAATTTCTGTATTAACTTTAACAGGTGTATTTGGATTTTCAATAGTTCTGTGAACTTTCTTTAATAACTCTTTTTCAAATTTATTATCATCGAATGGAGCATTTGTTTCTTTTTGACATGTATCAATACCATCAATTCTTCTTAATACATTTTGGAAGTCAAATTTCTTTGCAAACTCATCATCAATAACTTTTAATAAATCACTTCTACCAACAATTTCTTCAATTGTCTTATAACCTAAATCAGCTAAAATTGATCTAACATCTTCAGCAATAAATGTGAAGTATGAAATTAATCTTTCAACTGTACCGTTAAAGTGTCCTCTTAAATCTTCATCTTGAGTTGCAACTCCAACAGAACATTTATTTGTATGACAAATTCTTAAAATTTTACATCCTAATAATGTTAATGAAGCTGTACCAAATGCATAAGATTCAGCACCTAACATAGCAGCTTTTACAACATCAAGACCAGTTTTTAATCCACCATCTGTTTGTACATGAACAAATTCTCTTAAGTGGTTAGCTTTTAATGCATTATGAGCTTCACTTAATCCCATTTCCCATGAGTTACCAGCGTGTTTGATAGATGTCAATGGAGCGGCACCTGTACCACCATCTCCACCTGAGATAATAATTTTATCAGCATATGCTTTAGCAACACCAGCTGCAATTGTTCCAACACCAATAGAAGAAACTAATTTAACTGTAATTTTAGCATTAGGGTTAATTTGTTTTAAATCGAAAATTAACTGTGCTAAATCTTCAATTGAATAAATATCATGGTGTGGTGGTGGTGAAATTAATGTAACACCTTCAACAGTATGTCTTAATTTTGCAATTAATCCAGTAACTTTATGTCCTGGTAACTGTCCACCTTCACCTGGTTTTGCACCTTGAGCAACTTTAATTTGTAACTCTTCTGCACTTCTTAAATATCCAGGAGTTACACCAAATCTACCTGAAGCAATTTGTTTAATCTTAGAGTTTTTAAGTGTACCAAATCTAGCAGCATCTTCTCCACCCTCACCTGAGTTAGAAGCTCCACCAATTGTATTCATAGCCATAGCTAAAGCTTCATGAGCTTCAGGTGAAATTGATCCACATGACATAGCAGCTGTTGCAAATCTTTTGAAGATATCTTCTTTTGATTCAACTTCATCAACTGAAATAGCTTTTCTATCAGAATTAAATTCAAAGAAATCTCTGATGAATTTTTTATCTCTATTATTTACTAATTCTCTTAAACCATCAAAGTCAGTAATGTCTTCTTTAGTTTGTGCTTTTTTGTTATGCATAGCATTAGTAGTAGCAGGACCATAATCATGGTACTCACCACCATCTAAATACTTATAGAATCCACCTAAGTCTAATGGGAACATATGATTATCATCAAAATAAGCATTTTTATGTGATTTTTCAATTCTAGCTTCAATATCACTGTAATCTAAACCAGCTAAATCTGAGTGTACACCATCGAAACAATCAGTAATGATTTCATCACTTAATCCAATGGCATCAAATAATGCTGAATTTCTGTATGAAGCGATAGTAGAAATACCCATTTTAGACATAATTTTTAATAGTCCTGCATTTAATGCTTTATGAGTGTTCTTTAAGTACTGTTGCATTTCAAATTTACCAGCACCTTGTCTTTTATATAAAGCAACAGTTGTAGCAAATAACATATATGGATAAATAGCAGCAACACCAAATCCTAATAATACTGCAGCCATATGTGCATCATAAACTTCACCAGTTACAGCAACTAAAGAAACTTTATGTCTAATACCTTCATCTAATAATCTTTTATTAATATAACCAACTGCCATAGCCATTGGAATTAACTTAGTAGACTCACATAAATCTCTATCATCTAACATTACAATAGAAACATTTTCTTCATTTACAGATTTTACAACATTAACAGCTAAAGATTCTAATGCAGCTTTTAAATCTGATTTAAATGTAGTTTTAAAAGTTTTATTTTTGTAATAGTGATCATATCTTGGAGATTTTTCATCACCGAATGAAACTAATACATCATACTTTTCTTTCATTAAAATAGGAGATGCAACTTTTAATCTTCTTGCATACTCTGGTTTTTCATCTAAGATATTATGAATTGAACCAAAACCTGATTCTAAAGACATTACAACTTTTTCTCTATATGGATCAATTGGAGGGTTTGTAACTTGAGCAAACTTTTGTTTAAAGAAGTCTGTAAAGTTTCTATTAGCAGTTGAAAAACATGCTAAAGGCGTATCATCACCCATAGAACCAACTGGTTCTTTTCCATCTTTTGCCATTGGCTCAATTACTTGATCAATTGCTTCATATGTAATATTAAAGAATTTTTGTCTTTTTTCTAATTCATCAATGTTAGTATAATCTTTTAAATTTAAGAATGAATCTTCTGTATACTCTTGTAAATAATCCATATAATCATTTAGCCACGTTGAGTATTTTTGAGATGATTTTAAATAATCATTGATGTTCTCTTCTTTTAATACTTTTCCGTATTTTAAGTCAAGACCAATCATTTGACCAGATTGTAATCTTCCTCTTTCTAAAATATTATCTTCATCTAATTTTAATGTACCATACTCAGAAGTTACATATAATTTATCATCTTTTGTAATAACATACTTAGCTGGTCTTAAACCATTTCTATCAATTAAACAACCAATATGTCTACCATCTGTTAAAGAAACAGCAGCAGGACCATCCCATGCTTCCATTGCAGTTGCAGTGTACTCATAGAACGCTCTTAAGTTAGAATCCATATGAGGAGCATTTTGCCAAGGTGCAGGAACTAAACTTCTTGCTGCTTTGAAAAAGTCAAAACCATTTGCAATCATAAATTCAAACATATTATCTAATGAAGCAGAATCTGAAGAACCAACTTGTAAAATAGGTAAAATTCTTTTAATCTCTTCATCAGTAAATACTTCTGATTTAATTTGCTCTGATTTAATTTGAACATTAACTCTATTTGCTTCAACTGAGTTAATTTCTCCATTGTGGGCAATAGATCTAAATGGTTGAGCTAGTCTCCATTGAGGTAATGTGTTTGTTGAAAATCTTTGGTGAAATAATGAGAAAGAAATTTGGAAATCCTCATCTCTTAAATCAACATAGAAATGTTTGATGTGCGTAGGCATTACAAGCCCTTTGTACGCAATCACTTTTGATGAGAAGGTAGGAATATAAAAATCTTTATCATCAATTAATTTGTGTTCACATTCTTTTCTTGTTAAATATAATAATGCATCAAATCTTTTAGATGACATTAATGTGTTTGGAGATACGAATACCTGAATAATATTAGGTAGTGTATCTAATGCTTGTTGACCTAAAGCGTCTGTATCAACAGGAACATCTCTTGTCATTAATACTTTTAAGTCATTGTTTTCACAAAACTGTTTGAAAGTATCAATATGTTTTAAATCTTTTGTAAAAATCATTGCAACTGCATATTCAGCTGGTAAATCAATACCATTTTCAGTTGCTTGTTTTCTCATAAAATAGTCTGGCATAGATAATAATAAACCAGATCCATCTCCAGTCTTACCATCAGCTGCTACTGCACCTCTGTGCATCATTCTTTCTAGTGAACTTATAGCATCTTCTAAATTTTCATGACTAGGTCTATTCTGCATATCAGCAACAAGACCAAAACCACAGTTGTCTTTAAAAGACGTAAGTAAATCTAAATTACTACCCATTATATTCCTTTGTATAATTTAATCTTTTATATTCCTTAAAAAAGTCTAAGATTATACTATGAAATTCATTAAATTTCGGTTAAAAGGTTTTTCGTAACATCCTTATAATGTATAATTAATATACAACTTTAATATAACTTAAGAAAAAAAACTAACTATTTAAAATCTATTTAATTTAATGTGATTGTACATAACTTCTACACAACTTTACATTACAATTTTTCTAATAACTATTTTAAGGAGAAAGAATGAAAAAATTAGTTTTAGGAACAATTGCAGCAGCAATGGTAGCAACTTCAGGTTTAGCGGCTGAGTATACATTAAAGTTTTCTCACGTTGTAAGTCCAAATACACCAAAAGGTAAAGCAGCTGATTTCTTTGAAAAAAGATTAGAGGAATTATCAGGTGGAAGAATTGATGTTCAAGTTTACCCATCATCACAGTTATATAAAGATAATGCAGTATTAAAAGCATTAAGATTAAACTCTGTTCAAATGGCAGCACCGTCATTTTCAAAATTTACAAAAATTGTACCTCAATTACAAATTTTTGATTTACCATTCTTATTTAGAGACACTCAACACTTACACAATGTTCAAGATAGTGAAGTTGGTCAAGAGTTAAAAGATATGGTTACAGCTAAAGGTATCATTGCTTTAGATTTCTGGGATAATGGTTTCAAACAATTATCATCTTCTAGTAAAGCATTAATTGCACCAAACGATGCAGAAGGTCAAAAATTCAGAATTATGTCTTCAAAAGTATTAGAAGCACAATTTAAAGCTGTTAATGCTAATCCACAAATGATGCCATTCTCTGAAGTATATTCAGGTTTACAACAAGGTGTTATTGATGGTCAAGAAAACACAATTTCTAACATCTACACTAAAAAATTCCATGAAGTACAAACTGATTTAACTATTACAAACCACGGTTACTTAGGTTACTTAGTTGTAATGTCTAAAAAATTCTATAACTCTTTACCAGCTGATTTACAAGCTAATGTAAAACAAGCTATGAAAGATGCAACAGCAAAAGAAAGAGAATATGCACAAGAATTAAATGATTCTCAATTTGCTAAAATCAAAGAGTATGCTGAAAAAACTGGAAAGTTAAATATTCATACTTTATCAGCTGAGCAAGTACAAGCTTGGAGAGATGCCGTTTCAAAAATTTATCCAGAATTCTACGATAACAAAGTAGTTGGAAAAGATTTAATTGAAAAAACAATCGCTACTAAATAGTACAAAAAGATAAAGTCATGTTTAAAATTTTAGATAAAATTGTAGGCTTTATAAATCAATCAATCGCGGCTATCGGTATCACTGCCGGTATCGCCGTTGCTTTTACTAATGTTGTTGCAAGATATGTTTTTGACGCATCATTCGTATGGGCAAGTGAACTTTCAATATATTTATTTTTATGGAGTGCTTTTTTTGCTGCAGCTTATTGTTTCAAAAAAGATGCTCATATTGCAGTTACAATAATACTTGATATAGTACCAACACAAATAGCAAAAGTTATGCTAATACTATCTTATGTTATTACTTTAGGTTTCCTAGCAGCTGTATCTTATTATGGATATGAATATTTACTTTTAGTTATTGAATTAGATGAGAGATCTATTGATTTATGGGATATGCCTATGTGGATTATATACCTTGTTGTTCCTATTTCATTTGCACTTGGGGCATATAGAGTTCTTGAAAGATTAATTACAACTATTAAGACTCCTCACGAAGAGTGCGTTCAAATTAGTGAAGCAGAACATGTATTAGCTGAAATAAGTAAAAATAAAAATGTTGAAGCTAATCCAAACGTTAAAGACTTAGAAAAGATGGTAAAAGATGTTGAAAAGAAAACAGGAGGAATGTTATGAGTAGTGTAGGAGCATTATTTAGTATTTTCTTCTTTTTAGTTGTATTAGGTACACCTATTGCTGTATGTTTAGGTGTAGCTACATTTGCAACTATGATGATGTATACAAGTATATCACCAATTGAAATATCTGCAATGATATTTGAAAAAGTTGAACATTATTCATTAATGGCGATTCCAATGTTCATTTTAGCTGGTAACTTACTTTCTAAAGGAAGTGCTGCCCAAAGAATTATTGAATTTGCTAAATCTTGTGTAGGACACTTACCAGGTGGTCTACCAATTTCAGCAATTTTTGCATCTATTATTTTTGCAGCTGTATCTGGTTCATCTCCTGCAACTGTTGTTGCAATTGGATCTATTATGTTCGGTGCAATTATGAGAGAAGGTTATCCTAAAAAATATGCTGTTGGTACTATTGCTACAGCTGGATCTTTAGGTATTTTAATTCCACCTTCAATTGTATTAATCGTTTATGGAGTTACAGCAGAAGTTTCTATTGGTAGGTTATTTATGGCGGGTGTTGTTCCTGGTATTATGCTTGGAATAATGTTAATGTTTGTTACATATGTAGGTGCTAGAAGATTAGGTTTTAAAAGAACTGAACCTAAACCGTGGAAAGAAAGACTAGCAAGAATGAAAGATGCGGCATGGGGACTAATGACAATTGTAATTGTTATTGGTGGTATCTATGGTGGTATTTTTACTCCAACTGAAGCAGCTGCTGTTGCTGCTGTATGGGCATTCTTTATATCTGTATTTGTTTACAAAGATATTAAAATTTCTGAGATGTTTAAAGTTTCTTTAGAATCAGCAAAAACTACTGCAATGATTATGTTTATTATTGCAAATGCAATGTTATTTGCTCACTTCTTAACAATTGAAAACATTCCTCAACAAATCACAAATGCTTTAATTGAAGCAAATGTTGATAAATATATGTTCTTAATTATGGTTAACTTACTTTTAATTTTAGCTGGTTCATTTATGGAGCCAAGTGCTATTATTATGATTATGGTTCCATTATTATTACCTGTTGCTGTTGCACTTGGAATAGATCCTATTCACTTTGGTATTATTATTACTATCAATATGGAATTAGGGATGGTATCTCCACCTGTAGGACTAAACTTATTTGTTACTTCAGGACTTACAGGAATGAGTATAAAAGATGTTATTGTTGCTGCGTTCCCGTGGACATTAACAATCTTTGTAGGACTTATATTAGTTACATACATTCCAGGTATTGCTCTTTGGCTACCTAATTTAATGTATGGATCTTAATTTGACTAAACATGGTTAACTCCATGTTTGGTATTTTTTATTTACTTCTCATAAACTCTTTTTTCATATAAAAACCAATATTGACCATTATATTCAATCATTTCAGATGATGGCTGATTTAATTTTAACAATTTTTCTAAATTCAGACTTAAGTATTCAATCCCATTGTGATAGATATATAATGTCATTTTAGTCCTTTATATGTGTTGTCTATATGTTTATAATGTAATTATAAAATAAATAATATTAACAGTACATTAATAATTAATATTTTTAACACAAAAATATCACTTATTGTAAAATAAAATTTCTTTTATTATTAAATATTCTGAAAATTTTAATATTTAAAATAATTAATATCATATATTTGTCATTTCAAATATATATAATGTTATAATATGTCAAATAAAGCTTTGGAGGTGTTCTATGTTTCAAATGGAAGATATTTTAGATATAGAGAAAATGATAGATGCAGAGAGTTTAAACTGTGATAACGAAAGTATTGCAAGAATAAAATCTTTTATAAATGATTATAAGATTAAATCATCTAGATTAGAAAAAATATTAAAAATAAGTGATAAACAACAATTAGAAATTTTGAAATTAAATAGTAATCTTGAAAACTACAAAATAAAACTTGAAAAACTTTTTGAAGAAGAAAAAGAAAAAAATAAATATCAAGAAGCACTTTTAGTTGAACAATCAAAAAATGCAGCTATGGGACAAATGATAGATTCTATAGCACATCAATGGAGTCAACCTTTAAGCGTAATTCAACTTTTAAATGACTCTTTAATCTATGATTTTTATGCCCAATCAATAGATGAGGATTTTATAAAAAGTTATCAAGCCGATATTGCAAGACAAGTTAAACACCTAACTTCTACCTTACAAGAGTTTAGAGATTTTTATAGACCAGATAAGGAAAGTACACTTTTTGATGTAAAAAATACGCTAGAGAAAGTTTTATTACTTCAAAAAGATGAATTTATAAAAAATCAAATAGAATTCAAACTAGATATAAAAGATAACTTTACTATAAATGGTATTGAAAATGAATTCAAACATTTATTTATTAACTTATTCAACAACGCAAGAGATGCATTTTTAGATAATGAGATTGAACAAAAAAAATATATAATCATAAGACTAAGCAACAAAGAAGAAAGCAAACAAATTGAAATAATAGATAATGCAGGTGGAATTCCAGAAAAAATATTAGATAAAATCTTTAATTTAAACTTTACAACAAAACAAAAAGATAAAGGTACTGGAGTTGGATTACATCTTTGTAAACAAATTATTGAAAAACATAATGGTTTTATGGAAGTTGATAATTTTGAAGATGGTGCAAAGTTTACATTAAACTTTAATCATTAAGATTATGTTTTCTTAACTTTATTTCTAGTTTTATTCCATTTCCATAAGCCAAATAGACTAATTGCTATCCAAAAAAACTCAATTATAATTGAAGCTAAATTCCAGTTATATGTTAAAGAATATAATATCATTACAGAACCTATTGCATTTAAAAATGAATACCAAAATCCCTTGGCATCAATTTTATCAATTTGTAAGAGCATATAGGTTGCTACAACGATAATTACACCAGATACACCAATAACATCTACAATCATATGTTATTTTGCTAAATCTTTATTGAATTCTAAAATTGGTTCTAAAACATCTTTAGCAACATAACCTTCAATTTTTTCTACAACAATAAACTCATCTGCATTTCTTTGCATAATTACTAATGTAGGAAATGAACTTACAGGGAAACCAGAAGTTGTAAACTGTCTGAAAATAGGTTCTTTTGTTTCAATTTTCACAAAATCATATTCAGGATATTTATTTATGTATTGAAAACTTTTAAAATCTTCTTTTAATTTTTTACACCATTTACAACCTGGTTTTGATAAAAATAAAAATGTCATTTTATTTTCTGATATTTCATTAAAAGATGTTATTTGCTTATAATTCACTGCACTTTGTTCTTTTTTTTCATCTTCTGTACATCCAGAAATAAAAAAAGCAATAACTAAAACAAAAAAGATATTTAAAACTTTCATACTAAATTCCTATTTTTGATTTGATTATATCAACTTTGATGTAAAACTTGATACTATTTACTATGGAAAATTTACAATATGAGTTAATAAGTTTCACTTTTATTGCAATAGTAGTAATAATGCTTGCTTATTTAACAAAGAAAAAAGAAGAACAGTATAAAAAAATGAATGACGAGATCAATGACAAAAGTAAAAAAGATTAATTCAGATTTATTAAAAATCTAAATTAATCTAAAAAGTTTAGAAAGTATTTCTATTTACATTCTCAACAACTTGATTTGCTAATGATTCTGTTTTCATAGCTATATCATGAGTATGTGAGGCTATATTTGCATTTTGTTGAGTCTGCTTATCTAAATTTGATAAAGCATCGTTTATTTGTTGAATTCCACTTAATTGTTCCTTGCTTGACATTTCAATATCTTCAATTAAATGTAAAGTATTTTTAATATTTTCACTAATTTTTTCAAAACCATTTCTCATTTTATGAGTTATGTCTCTACCATTTTGTGACTTTGTATTTGCCAATTCAACTATATCTTTTATCTGTTTTGCAGCTTCAGCACTTCTATTTGCTAAGTTTCTAACTTCAGCAGCAACAACTGCAAAACCTTTACCAGCTTCACCTGCAGTTGCCGCTTCAACAGCTGCATTTAATGAAAGAATATTTGTTTGGAAAGCAATTTGATCAATAATTTCTATTGCTTCATTTATTGATGTAACTTGATTATTAATATCTTCCATTGATTCTGTAGTTTGTTCTGCTAAGCTCTGTCCTTCATTTGTTGAAGATTCTAATTCTTTTGCAAATTGAGCCATTTTTACGATATTGCTAGTATTATTTGAAGTATTACTTGTAATTTCTTCAACAGCAGCAGCCGTTTCTTCTAGGTTAGCAGCTGCTGAGTTTGAATTATCATTTAATGAATTAACATTATCTAATAATTCATTTGAATTTTTTTGTAATTCTATACTTGTTGTTTTACTTTCATGTAAACCTTTTACTATACTGTCTCTAAGACCATTAATATAATGGAATACTTTTTTAAAATCATTTTGAACATTTTTTTCATCTAGTTTATTTAAATAATTTAAATGCTCAAAAGATTCAAGTATTTCTGTCATTGATTTAAAATTTGAATTTATATGATCAACAAGTTCATTTATTGTTTTCGCAATATAGTTTAATTTGTAATTTGAGGTATTAGTGTGATAAACTTTATCTGAGAAATTACCATTTTGTATTTTTTCAGAAACCAACATTATCTCACCATAAATTAATAGCTCTTCATTATTTTTGTTGTTTATTTTTTTATAAATATTATCTAACTTTTCTTTTAATTGCTTTTCAAAAGCACTAGAACCTTTGAAATCATAATTAGGTAATTCATTTAATTCATTATCTAAATATAACTCTATATTGTCGAGCATTTCTAAAATTTTACTGTTATCATTTGAAAAAAACATCTAATACTCCTATAAAGTTTTATACAATTCAATTGCATCTTGAATTTCTTTTTTCGTTGGTTTAACTCTAATAGAAATATACCTAAGTTCACCAGTTGGAGTTTTAGAAGGATATGCTGTAGCATTAACCCAATAATAACCACCATCTTTAGTTTTGTTTTTAACTATACCTTTCCAAATATTACCAGATTCAACTGTATCCCATAAGTCTTTAAATGCAGCCTTGGGCATATCTTGGTGTCTTACCATGTTATGTGGACTACCAATAAGTTCATCTCTTGAATATCCAGCTATTTTACAAAAGTCATCATTTGCGTATTTGATTATTCCTTTTGCATCTGTTTCAGAAACTATTAAAATTTCTTTTGAAAGTTCTATTTCACTACTCATAATTCTTTTTCCTTTGCTAAAAAAGCAAAAACTTCACAACAATATTTATTTAATTCAAATATAAATTAATGAATTAAACAAACAAATTCTAGTAGAGGCCTTTCTACTATATCTACTTATATAAACATTACACACTTAAAATGTAATTTTCATTATTTTTTCTTAATAATATAATAACATACTATAACTAATAGTATATTTATATTTTTTAAATTTTAAAATAACCGTTTTTAACTTTAATAATACTGATGTTAAAGATATTAATAATATTTAGTTAGTATTATTTACAGTAATATTTCTTAATAGATTTAAATTTTTATTTATTTTCTATTTAGGAAGAATAAGAGTAAAAAAAGCACCGTCATTTTTATTTTCAGCGATTATATCTCCATTGTATTTTTCTGCTATTACTTTTGACATATATAAACCTGTTCCTGTTCCACCTAAGTTTTCTCTTCCACTTACATTTGATTTAAATATATCTTTTAAAATAGTTTCTTTTATTCCACCTGCATTATCTTCATAACAAATGTATATATTTTTATTATCTTCATATCCTGATATATTTATCTTTTTATCTTCGATATCATTATCATTGAATGCGAACTTAGAGTTATTGATAAAGTTTATAAATATATGTTTTATTTCATATATATTTGCATTTAGTATTAAGCTATCATCTAAGTTATTTATTACTTTAATATTTTCTTTTATAAGTTCTACTTGAACTAAAGTTAAAACTCTTTTTATCATATCATTTGCTTTAAAAGCTACTATATCATCAGTTGGTCTAAAAAATCCTCTAAACTCTTGAAGTGTTTTTACTAAATGATTTGATTGATTTCTTATTTCAGCTAATATTTTATCTGCTTCATCATGTGTTAAAATACCTTGTTTAAATTCCATATTAATAATTTCTGCTTGTAATGTCATAACAGAAATTGGTTGAATCCATTGGTGAGCTACAGCATCTAACATTTCAGCAATAGCTGAAAGTCTTTCTTGTTTTAAAATAAGACTATTTTTTTCATTTATTACATTTATTTTATTGATAAGTTTATATTGTAATTTATTCATTTTTAAATGAAGAGAGACTCTATGCAACAATTCTTTTGGCTTGACAGGTTTAGTAATATAATCACTAGCACCTAAGTCAAAAGCAAAACTAATTGATTCTTCATCTGTTTTAGAGGTTAAAAATATAAATGGTTTATGTTTTAGTTTCTCAATTTTTTTAATTTGTTTTGCTAGTTCATAACCATTTACATTTGGCATAACTACATCAAGTAAGATTATATCTACTGTGAAATTTTCTAGAATTTTTAATGCCGTAATTGCATTACTAGCTACTTTTACATGATATTTGTCAGTTAGAATATTAGAGATTATATTTAAATTAGTGCTATCATCATCAACAACTAATACGGTACTTTTACTCACTTTATAATCCCTAAAATATTTTTACACATTATAACAAATTTTTTATTTATATAATCTTTACTTATAAAATAATATTTTGAAATACTATTTTATGGATTTTAATTTATTTAATAATACTATATTAAATAACTATTAACTTGGAAGAATTATTATAAATTTAGCACCCTTTTGAGTATTTCTAACTTTTAATTTACCTTTCATATTCTTATCAATAATAATCTTAGACATATATAATCCAATACCTGTTCCATCTAAATCATGCTTTGTAGTAAAATATGGTTCAAATATTTTATTCTTTGGTTCAATTTCTATACCACCTGCATTATCTTCAATAATAAGTGAAATCACACCATTTTTTTGAACAGAATATATTTTAATAAAGGCATTTTGTATATTTTTATTAACTAAATGTTCTTTTGCATTATTTACTATATTTAATACAACTTGTTGGAATTCATTCATAAATGAAAAAAGTTTAATTTCTTTATCTACTTTTATAATTAATTCGATATTTGAATTATGAATACTTGATGATACGATATTCATAACTGTATTGATTGCATCAATTAAATAAAATTCTTCTTTTTCTTTTTTAGGCATAAAAAAGTATCTAAAGTCATCAATAGTATTAGACATAAATTCAATTACTTTTTCAGCTTCATTACTCTTTTTTTCCATTGTTAAATCATCAAGTTTTTTCATTTGATGTTTAAACTTTATAGTCATTAATATAGATGACAACTCAGAAAGTGGCTGCCTCCATTGGTGGGCAATATTAGATATCATTTCCCCAAGGGCAATTAGTTTTGATTTTTGAATTAATAGCTGTTCTTGTTCTCTGTTTTTTTCAAGCTCTTCTTTTACTCTTTGCTCTAAATTCAATTCATTTAATCTAACTTGATTTTGATAATTTTTAAGTACCTCATCAATCTTTTTTGCAACTGCTAAAGATATTAAAAATGCAATAGATAAAAACATTCCAAATAAAACTATATTTTGCATAACTTGATTTTTAACTTCAAGCTCTAAAGTTTTTCTTTTATTTTCAATAACCTCATTCACCTCATCCATATATAAACCAACTGCAATTACCCAGTTCCATTCAGGAAAAAGTTTAAAATACGAGATTTTTTGTTTTATCTCATTTGAATTCAATTTTTTGTATGAATACTGTGTATATGATTCACCTAAAACTCTTATATCATTTAAAAACTTCTCCCTAAATTTATTTCCCTTTGAATCTTCATAATTAGTAGATATCTTTTGCCCAATTAAATCCCTTCTATTAGGATTTACTTTTAATATAGCAAAGTCATCTCCACCTTCAAAATTCAATATTTCATATACAAAAAAATAGTTTGATTTTGTCTCTTGAAATGAAATATTATTTAGTAGTCTTATTACATCTTCTTTTTGCTCTTCTTCATCTGCGTTATCTTTTATAATATTGTATTTGATTACATCAATGATTGTATTAACTTCTCTTTTTAGATTAATCTTTTGTTGATTATGATATTGTTGTCTGAAATTTAGCATTTCAATTTCAAAGTTTGTATATGTATTTTTAACATAAAAATAAGAGATCATTAATATCATTGAAGACATAATAATCATAAAAACATAAATAATAATCTTTGGAAGATTTTTTTCATTTACAAAAGACATGAATACTCCGCATATTTTATATGTTATAATAACCAAAAATATCTAACAAGGCGATTTTGAATGAATGAAACATTAATAAAAAAACTTAATGCCTTTAATGTATTATACGTAGAAGACGAAGATGGTATTAGAAAAAATATTACAGAAATATTAGAAGATCTTTTTTACAGTGTTGAAACAGCAAATAGTATTGCAGAAGCATTAATTAAATACAATAAATCAAAACCAGATTTGATTATTACTGATATACAATTAAAGGGTAAAACCGGAATAGATTTTATTAAAGATATTAGAAAAAAAGACTCTAAAACTAGAGTTATAATAACATCTGCTTTTACAGATTTAGATTATATGTTATCAGCTGCTGAATTACACTTAGTAAAATATATCGTAAAACCAATAACAAATGAAAAATTATTTGAAGCATTAGAAAACTTTGTAAATAGTTTTGAAAAAAATAAAGTATTTAATCTAAGTCATAACTATATCTATAATGCTGACACTTTAACAGTAAAAAATGATAATGAAGAATTTTTACTTACAAAAAAAGAATCTCAGTTTTTAAATATGCTTTTAACAAAAAACAGAGTTATAACTTATGAAGAGTTAGAAAATAATATTTGGGATGAAGATTCAGTTATGACACCAAATGCAATGAGATTATTTATAAAAAACTTTAGGAAAAAACTTCCTAAAGATTCAGTAAAAAATATTCAAGGAACAGGATATAAATTGAACTTAGTCTAAACTAAGTTCATCCAGTGTTTTTATTTTAACGCTATCTTTACCATTAAACTCTTTTTGATTTGCATTTCTTACTACTAAATTAGCTATCTTGTCAGTTAATAAAGCAACATCTCTTGTTTGTGTTGCGATACTTGCATTTTTTTGTGTTTGTTGATCAAGATTATTTACAGTATCTGTAATTTGTTCTATTGCTCTTAACTGCTCTTTAGATGAACTTTCAATATCATTAACAATATTTGTAGATTTACTAATATCTTCCGCTAAACTATTATAGCCCTTAATCATTTCATCAGATGTTTTCTTTCCAATTTCAGCTTTTGATGTAGTTTGTTCAACTATATCTTTTATTTGTTTAGCTGCTTCTGCACTTCTATTTGCTAAATTTCTTACTTCTCCTGCTACAACAGCGAAGCCTTTTCCATACTCCCCTGCACTAGCTGCTTCAACAGCTGCATTTAATGAAAGAATATTTGTTTGGAAAGCAATTTGGTCTATTACAGTGATAGCTTCATTTACATTAGAAATATTTGCAGCTAAATCATCCATAGCTTTTAATGTGTCATTTGCTAATAATTGACCTTTTTGTGCTGAATTAGATAAATTTTGTGAAATAGAGTTCATTGTAATAACATTTTGAGTATTACCTCTTATTGTTTCAGTTATTTCTTGAAGACTTGCAGAAGTTTCTTCTAAACTAACAGCTGATTGATTAGATAATGTATTTAGTTCATCAGTGTTTGAAAAAAGAACACTTGAACTCTCTTGTAATGTTAATCCATTTGATTTATTTTCAACTAACATATCCGTTATAGTATCTGACATGTTATTAACGTTTTCAATTAAGTACTTTATTTCACCATCTACATTTGAAGAATCTAGTTTTCTACTATAATTGTTTTGAGTATATTCTTTAAGTAATAATAGAATTTGGTCTATATTTAATTTTAAACTATCAATAAAAGTATTTATCGAATTTGAAATATAGTTTAACTTTTGGTTAGTTGTATCAGTATGATATACTTTATCCCCTATATGTCCATCTGACATTTTTTGGAACAATAACATCATTTCACCATATACTTTTAATTCTTCTTCATGTTTTTTATTGATTGTTTCAACAACAGATTTAAGTTTATTTTTTATTGGTGTTTTGATTTTTGATAAACCATTAAGTTTTTCATTCATATCTTTTGGCAATGAATTAATCTCATTGTTTAAATATTTTTCTATATTATCTAGAGCCTCTAAAATAATTTTAGGGTCATTTGTGTTTCCTATATAAATTCCCATAATCTCAACTTTATTTATTATTTTAAAGTATTATATAATTCTATTGCTTTATTTATTTCTTCTTTTGTAGGTTTTACTCTAACAGAAATAATTCTATCCTTACCATCTGGAGTTTTTGAATTATAAACCGTAGCATTTACCCAGTAGTAATTACCATTTTTAGTTTTATTTTTTACTATACCATTCCAAGTTTTACCTGCTTTTACAGTTGACCATAAATCTTCAAATGCAGCTTTTGGCATATCATAATGTCTTAAAATACTGTGAGGTTGACCTTCTAATTCCTCTTTTGTGTATTCAGACATTTTAATAAAATCTTCATTTGCGTAATTAATAATACCTTTAGTGCAAGTTTCACTTACGATCATCATGTCATCGCTATATTCAATTTCTTTGTTCATTACAATCTCCTATATATGACATAATAATAGCACATTATAAATACATTGTAAATATATAACTATAACTTTTCTAATAACCCTTTATTGGTATTTAACTCATTAAAATAACTATTTGCAAGGTATATTATAAAGAACACAGCTGTAAACATTGCAAAGAAAGGTATTAATGATAAAAGATATAAAAATAATGTTTTCATTCTGAATGAATTTTTCTTTCTTCCGTAGATAAAATTATATTGATCCTTACTTAACATAGTCATCGCAACATCACTATTTATAAGTTTATGGAAGAAATAATAAAAAGGAATAAAAAAAACAAACACGTTTATTAAAGGAATAAAATATAAGGGTATTAAAACTATAAATAATATTATCATTACTATAGTAGTTTTTACTAAAATCCACATTGTATCAATTAAAGTTCCATGACCTTTTAGTTTTATATGTGGATAATATTTTTTATTCATTTTATTTATTATGTATGGAGTTAGGAAACCTACTATTGCTATAGTTAAAATTATTGATAATTTCCACACAATAAAAGTTCCAAATACATATATAAAAAACCCTGCTAACCACGATGTAATAGAATATTTAAAAAGTAAAACTACTACCTCAGCGCTCCATTTATAATAAGCAGGCGCATCATCTTCAATAATAACTTCTTGTTGATTAGCACTAGCTGTTGCTACTTCTTGTAAAGATGATAAAGAATAATCAGCTGCTGCAAAAAATAGTGAATATATGATAATAAACGTAACAAAAAATGGGATAAGGGAATACTTAAGCATATCTAATGTCAAAAAATTTCGTATGCTTTTTAAAAAAATCTCTATTTCATTCATTATTAATCCTTATTAAATCTTGTTCTATATTCACATTTTTGACAAAACTCTTCTACTAAAATATTGTTTTTAAAACCATTTTGAATATCTTTAACTCTTTTTGAGTTTAAAATATCTTCTAATCTATTTTCAAAAGCATTTCCTAAATCAATACATGCATTTTGATCTAAACAACAAGGAACAACTTCCCCAGTTGATAAAATACCAAAATGAGAATCAAGTCCATAACATGTTCCTTTAGTTGAAACTATTTCATTTTTTAAATCAGGCCAATTAAAATATTCATCAAAATGAACAAATAGTTTTCTATCAACTCTTATATTTTTTGGTTTATTTTTATAAACATCTTTAGTGTCAATACTTGAGCCAAAATACTCATTTATTTTTTCAAAAACTTTATTATTAAACTCAAATGCACTTTTATCATCATCTAAATTCCATATTCTAAAGTTTATAAAATACTCATGTTTTTTACTCTGTGCAAATTTAACAAAATTAAAAATAGGAGACAAATATTCATCTAAAGTCTTTTTATGACTGTTAGCATTGTAAGAATTTATAGAAAAGTTTATTTGTCTTATAGTTTCATTCATCAATACATCATGGTGTGATTCATTCATATTATTTGCTGTTGTTACAATATTTACTTTTAAATTATGTTTTTTTGAGATATTTAAATAGTCATTTAAATTACTTAATATTAAAGGGTCTCCTACAATATGGTATGCAAGCTCTTTTGTATAGTTTTTAACTTGTGAATTTAACTTTTCAAATTCTTCTAAATTCATAGTTTTTGAGGGCTTTATTTTTGGAGGGCAAAATGTGCATTTTAGATTACAAATATTTGTAATTTCTATGTGAACTTTTCTAAACTTTTTTATATGAAACCTTTATATTATGGCATTTTTATTTTGTTAATTGTATCAAAACAGTAATAAATACTTAGCTAGAAGTAACCTTTATTTTTATATAATCCCTAAAAATACAGAAGGTGACAATAATGGAAATGCTTTTAAATGAAAATGACCTAGTTGTAGGTGCAAGATTTGATAATGGAACTATACAAGATTATGTAGATAATAACAACACATATGGTTTAATAAGAGTTGAAAACACAACTGCAAATTGGTTTTTATTTAATAAACAAGAGAGTGCTGAAGATATGCAAGAACTATATAATGATGTTGTAGCAAAAGAGCATTTTATACAAAATGATTTTGGTGAAGAAATTGTAGTATTCAATAGACAAGGTGATGAATACACTTATGAACAATTAGTTAAGAAAATTGATGATTATTTAAATGATGAACTAGGAAGTCTACTTTAGTCTTCTCTAGTTATCAAATATGGTAAATCTCTTTTTATACTTTCTAATAAATCTTCATTTATAAAAAACTCAGAAAAAACATAATCTGGATGATTGTAACAAAAAGCACAAACATATCTATTTCTTTTGATTAATTCAAGGGATTGTTCTAAATATACTTGAACATCTTCATTGTTATTGTAATATTCATACATTTCAAGTAAAGCCTCTTCTAAAAACTTATCTTTAGTAAAAACAACACTATCTTCCATAAACTCAATTACATTCTCACTACTATCTTTAATATTTACAAAAGCATCTTTTATATCAGCAAATCTCATATCAAATTTGGCACCAACTAAAAGTAACTCTTTTAAATTGTGTATGTCATTTTTTTGAAAGTAATATTGTAAAAGTAGATTTAAATAGTGTTCTTGAACGTCTGAATCTTTATCTTCAATATAATCAAATACCTCATTTGCATCATTTATTTTTCCTGATTCTAAAAGTTCTCTATGTAGAATACCTATTTCGCCCATAATTTCATGAAGTCTATCGCTCATTTAAAACCTTAATAATATTTATTGAATTATATGATAATATTTATAATTAGAAGTTAATTTTGATTGTAATTTATAAAAAAATTGATTGATTAAAAGTGGATGGGATAGCAGGATTCGAACCTGCGAATGACGGTACCAAAAACCGTTGCCTTACCACTTGGCGATACCCCAGGTTATAACTGTATAGTAAAATTCAAAAAATGGAGCTGGTGAAGGGAGTCGAACCCCCGACCTGCTGATTACAAATCAGCTGCTCTAGCCAACTGAGCTACACCAGCACCTCGTTTTGAGATTGGTATTATAATAGATGATTTATTAAAAAAAACTTAAATTTATTAAAAAATTAAGTTTTTTTGTTTGTTTAGTTTTTGACTAAAAGTTTAACTTAAAGATTATAGGATTATAATGAAATATGAAATATTATTTACATCTGATTTTATTTATTTTTTTTATAGTATTTTTTTCTGGATGTTCAAGTAAATCTCTTTATCAAAAGTTTTATGACATTGCAAAACAGAATAATGTAAATCATAAAACACTAATAGCTATATGTAAAAAAGAGAGTAATTTAAAGCCATATGTAATAAACGTAAATAAATCAATTTTCAACATTCAAAAGGGGCCACACTATTTTGACTCTGCTTTTACAGCAAACTTATATATGGACTTTGTTTTAGATCCTATATTTTTAAACTACGATATTGGAATGTGTCAAATAAATAAAGTTCACTTAGATAGATTAGATTTAGATAATGATGATTTATTAGATGAAGAAACAAATATTGAAGTTGCAGCTAAAATTTACAAATGGAATGTAAAAGCTTGTAAGGGAGATATTATTTGTGCATTAAGTATGTACAACACTGGATATAAAAACTCTAGTATTGGTAAGTTATATGCGAAAAAAGTATTAAGAAAAAGAAAGGAGATGTTTGGTGAATAAAAAAATCAATGCTGTAATTTTATGTGGAGGAAGAAGTTCTAGAATGGGACAAAACAAATCTCTACTTCCATTTACAGAAAATAAAACAATCCTAGATTTTCAATATGAAAAATTATCAAAAATATTTAATAAGGTATATGTTTCAAGTAAACATGAACATAAAGTTTATGAAACTATTTTAGACAATAGCACCCTTCACTCACCTATGATAGCATTAGCTTCAATTTTTGATTACATAAAAGAAGATGAAATATTTGTAATAACAGTTGATACTCCTTTGATAACTCAAGAAAGTATATTAAAAATAGTAGATTTTTATAAAGAAAATAGTTTTAATGTGGTTGTACCTAAAGATAGCTCTAATAACGTTCATAATCTATGTGGGGTATTTAGTAAGAATATTAAACCAACTATTAATAAGTGTTTAAAGGATGATATACATAAAATTAATTTTTTAATTAAAAATACTCATCATTGTTTTTTAAGTATTGATTCTTCTAAAGAGTTTTTAAATATCAATACAAAAGAAGATTATGAAGAAGCCATCAAAGAATTAAATTCTTAGACCTTCTTTCCATTTTTATCTATCCATGAGATAATTTCATCTAAATTATTTAAATCTAAGCTATCACAATGTTTTGAAATTATTTCAGAATTTATTGTATCATCACTTGCGACAGCACTACAATATTTAAAATATTCATCATCTATATTATTTCTAAATATAGCTATTCTAGGTAATGGTATAGTTTTTAAACCTTCAATAAACAAATAATCAAATTGGTTAAACAGTGAAATTATTTCATTTAAAGAAGATGTTTCTTGTTTAAAAAGTGTCGTTTTATTAGGTGAAACAACAGCTACATCTGCACCTGTTTGTGAGAACTTATAACTATCTTTTCCAACTGTATCAAAAACTGCTTTATCTTTTGGATCATGCTTTACAATACAAATTTTAAAGTTTTGTTCCTTTAAATAGTTTGATAATTTAGTGATTAAAGTCGTTTTACCACTATTTGATGGTCCTGTAAAAGCTACTACTATTTTTTTCATTTATTACCTTGATAAATATTTAGATTACCTATTTTATCAGTTTATAAATAAAATAACTACAGATAAAAACATATAAATAAAACACTTTTAAAACATATATATTACATTAAGTGTTATATTACTTAAAATGTTATATAATTTAAAAATTTAATACAATGGTTATATATGTCAATATTTTCTAATAAAAAAGATAAAGCTTTAATGAAAGCTATAAATGAACATTATGCAGTTATATCTTTTTCTCCTAACGGTACAATTTTAACTGCTAATAATAACTTCTTAGATGCATTAGGTGGATATAAATTAGATGAAATAAAAGGTAAACACCATAGTATATTTTGTGATGAAAAATATACTAAAACTGAAGAATACAAAAAATTCTGGTCAGATTTAGCAAATGGAAAAGTTCAAAATGCTGAATTTACAAGAATCAGAAAAGATGGAAAATTAATATACATTCAAGCATCATATAAACCATTAAAAGATAGTTCAGGAAGAGTTTTTGAAATTGTTAAATTTGCTCAAGACATTACAGATAAAAAAATAAATGACTTAAATAATTCAGGTCAGATAAATGCTATAAATAAATCTCAAGCTGTAATTGAATTTAATTTAGATGGAATAATTCTAAATGCAAATGCGAATTTTTTGAAAACAGTAGGATATGAATTATCAGAAATCCAAGGTAAACATCATAGTATTTTTTGTGAACCTGAATATAGAAATTCTACTGATTATAAAAACTTCTGGAAAAAACTCAACTCAGGAGAGTTTGATTCAGGACAATACAAAAGAATAGGAAAAAACAACAAAGAGATATGGATTAGAGCTTCATATAATCCTATTTTAGGACTTGATGGGAAACCATATAAAGTTGTAAAATATGCTACTGATATCACAAAAAGAAAAAAAATGATGATTAAAGTTGATACTGAAGTAGTTCAATTAAACAATTCATTAGATAAACTTTCTGAATCTTCTTTGTCATTAAGTAATACTTCTAAATCTACTAGAAAAGAATCAAATGAGGTTTCAAAAAGTATTGAACATATTAATAACTCTGTTGCAGAAGTATCTAATAGTATAAAAAATACTTTATCTTCTGTAACTGAAATATCAAAGTCAACTCAAGAAGGAGAAAGTATAGCAAAAATTGCACTTTCAAAATCAAAAGATACTACAAGCGCTATATTAAAACTTGATGATGAATCACAAAAGATTGGAGAGACTGTAAATATAATCAGTCAAATTGCATTTCAAACTAATATTTTATCTTTAAATGCAGCTGTAGAAGCAGCAACTGCTGGTGAAGCGGGAAAAGGTTTTGCTGTAGTTGCTGGTGAAGTTAGAAATCTTGCAAATAGATCAAATGAAGCAGCAAAAGATATTAATGAAGCTATTTTATATATTCAAACTCTTATTAAAGACTCTTTAGAATCAATTAATAGTATAGATCAAACTATTGAAAAAATGGCAGAAATATCTACAAATATTTCTAAGTCAATGGATGAGCAAAAAAATGTATCGAATGAACTAACAAATATTACACAAGAAGTTAGTGAAGAAATAAATCATATTACAAATAAAATGTTGAATTTATCAGAAAATACAAACTTAACCGATGAAGAATCAAATAAAAACTTAAATATTTCAAATGAATTAATAGAAGTCTCAAATCATTTGATTGCCATACTTCAAAAATTAAGATAAAGTAATTTTAAATTTTGCACCTTTGTATTTAGCATTATCCACAGTCATTTCAATATTTTCACATGTTAAATTACCATTGAAATGCTTAGTAATTATTTCATAGCACATATGAAGTCCTATTCCTGTTCCCTTTGATTTATGTTTAGTTGTGAAATATGCTTCAAACACTCTATTAATATTTTCAGGTAAAATTCCTCCTGCATTATCAATAAATTCAATCTGAAGAAAATTCTCATTCTTGTTTGCTGAAATTTCTATGATTTTTTTAACTGGATTAGTAACATCCAAGGCATAAAGAGAATTATTTAGAATATTTAAAACTACTTGCATAAATTCGCTTTCATATCCTTCTAAATCTATATCTTTTGAAACATGTATTTGAGTACTAATATCTTTTTCTTTTATTTTTGAGTTAATAAGATTTAATGATTTTTGTATAATATTCTCTAGATTAAATTTTTCTATTTTCTTATTTTCTGAGTAAAAGTTTTTAAAGTCTTCAATGGTTTGAGATAAATAATTGGCATTTTCTAAAATTAAATTATTGTAAGTAAGAAACTCTTCATGACTTAAGTCTTCTAATTCTTTTTTTAGTTTCATACCACTTGAAGCTGTTGTGATTATAGACAAAGGTTGTCTCCATTGATGGGCTATATTTTGAAGCATATCACCCATAGCAGTCATTTTTGATTGTTGAAAAATTATTTCATCTTTTTTATTAATTTCAGCAATCTCTTTTTTTATCTCTTCTTCTAAGTTTTCATTTAATTTTTCTAAATCTTTCTTTGCTTTTTCTTCTCTTCTAATCATTGGAAAAACTATAAATAATGATTCAATAAACAAAGTTATAAGAGTACCTGTTAATATGTATTGTTCTTGTTTTAAAAGCGTTTTTGTAATTTCATCACTCTCATTTTGAAATTCATTTACAGCATAATTTAATTTAGGCAATAAATTAAAAGAGTATTCAACAACTTTATTTAAATTAGTGTAGTCTCTTTTATTATTGAAATCCACTATTAAATTTATATAATCTTCAACTTTTTTATTTAGATTATACTCTTCTGAAAAATATATAGATTTCATTTTTAAAGATGTTAAGTTGTTGATAATAAATACATGATCATTTTTCATTGTTGAAATTAATTCTTTGAAATGTATATCAAGTTCTTTAGTAGGCTTTTCAAATAGCCTTTTTGAAATAAGTGCAGTTTTTTGTGATAACATTCTTTGTTTACCACTTAGGTTTATAATCTTTGCATAAATTTTTTGATTTATAATCTGAGTACTCATAGTATGGTAAGCAAAATAAGCCCAACCAACTAAAGATAAAAAAACAATAAAATAAACTATTCTAATATTAAATTTAAAAACTTGTTTTTTCATATAATTTACTCTTTTATTTTATGATAATACAATTAATATCAAAACTTCATAAAATTCTGTCTCTATGTTATATAAAAAATATACAAATAAATACATAAGTAAATTATTATTTTATATAAAATAGCATTATTTGTGTTTTTTTTGACTAAATTTTGATACAAAATGTAATTATGATATAAAAATTTATTATTATTTAAGTTCTAATTTCAATTGAATGTTATATACTTAAATCAAATATAACACTTTTAGGAAC
This sequence comes from uncultured Campylobacteraceae bacterium, assembly GCA_937138295.1. Lineage (GTDB taxonomy): Bacteria > Campylobacterota > Campylobacteria > Campylobacterales > Arcobacteraceae > JALRJW01. The sequence continues at coordinate 10,991 of CAKZOX010000004.1, read as the reverse complement.
ACATTATGAAAACTGTAAAAATCTCAAAATTATTAGGGGTAATTTTAGCCTCGTCAGTTTGTTTATATTCAAATGAATTAAATGTTGTTGTAGATTATGGATTAAAAAACCATCCTGTAGTAAAAGAAAGATTATCAAACTATGAAAAAACAGTTTATGATTTAAAAATCTCAAAGTCAGAGTACTTACCTACATTGGATTACACGGGAAGATTTGGTTATGAAAAAACTCTAGATCAAATTGGAACCAATGGTAAAGTTGGATATAACACTTACCAAAATTCGTTAATACTAACTCAAAACTTGTTTAATGGATTAAAATCTAAACATAGAATTGAATATGAAGAAGCAAGGGTAATGGCTGCTGCTTACAATTATGTGGAGCAGACAAATGATGTTGCTTACAATATAGTTAGAAACTATATTAATCTTTTAAAATTTAGTGAACTTTATGAATTAGAAAAAGAAAATGTATCTTTAACTAGAGAAATTTTCAACAAAACTAAAGAGTTAACAGACAGTGGACTTGAAACAATTTCAAATCTAAAAAAAGTAGACTCAAGTTTACAACTTTCTGAATTTAATTTAATCACTCAAAACAATAATCTAGTAGATGCACAATATAATCTATTTAGAAATACAGGTATTAAACTTAACTACTCAGAAATCAAAGAACCTGCTTTTGATTATGACTTACCTAAAACAGAAAATGAAGCACTTCAACATGCTTTAAAATATAATCCATCAATTATTGTTTCACAATACAATGCACAAACAGCAAAGAAAAACATAAACAGTAGTAGAGGAAACTTTTCTCCAGAAATTGATTTAGAATTAGCATATAGATTTGATAAAAACACTGGTGGAGATGCCGGTCATGAAAGAAGTTATTCAGCAATGTTTGTTGTAAGACATAACTTTTATAATGGAAATGCTGATTATAACGCACTTAAAAAAAGTAAACTTACTTTAATGCAAGAAAATGAATTAATAAGAGACATAAGAAGACAAGTAAAAGAAAGTTTACAACTTTCATGGTCAGCATATACAAATGTTGAAAAACAAATATTGTTTTTAAACTCATATTTAGCAGCTAGTAAAGAAACTTTAGAATTATTTAAAGTTGAATTTGAAGCAGGAACTAGAACTTTAATCGATTTATTATCAGCACAAGATGATTATATATCTGCTAGAAATAAACTTATTACAGCAAAATATGATTACCTTTTATCAAAATATAGAATTTTAGATGCAATGGGAGAGTTAGTTAATACAATATTCAACAAAGAAATTGCAGATAAAGACTTTTATAAACCTTTATTTGTAGAAAATAATAATATAATAGAAGCTAAAACTTATGACTATAGTGATATAGATAATGATAAAATTTTAGATATTCAAGATATTTGTGATAGTACTTATCCTGATGATCTTGTTAATAACGATGGTTGTTCTAAAAATAGTAAAATCTTAAACTAACCATCAGCTTCAAGGGAAATATATGCAAAACACACTAAGTAAAGAGTCTTTAAACTCTTTACTAGATACATTAGTAACATATACAAAAGTCTATTCAAGACCATTTTCTAAAGAGTCTTTAATCCACGATCTACCTATTGAAAAAGGGCAGGAAAATCCTGAGCTTTTTTCAATAAATAACTCTAAAAGTCTTTTTTCAAGAGCAGCAAAAAATGCTGGATTAAAAACAAAATTTGTAAAAAAAAGTATTGATTCAATTTCTGTACTTCAACTTCCAATTATTTTAATGATGAACAACAATACAAGCTGTATTGTTGATTCTTTTTCTGATGATTACTCTAAAATAAAAATAATTGAACAAATAGATGATGAAATTGTAGAGCAATGGTTTGATACTAAAAAAATTGAAGACAATTACTTAGGTTTTGCGGTTCTAGTTAAAAAAAGTTTTAATATATTTCATACTAAAAAAGAAGAAACTAGACCTTATAATATTCAACACTGGTTTTGGGATACACTTAAAATCTCAAAAAAAATATACATAGAAGTGATATTTGCTTCCCTCCTTGTAAATCTATTTGTTCTTGCTACTCCATTATTTACAATGAATGTTTATGATAGGGTTATTCCAAATAATGCCGTTGAAACATTATGGTTTTTTGCAGGTGGTATTATAATTGTATATGCTTTAGATATATTTCTAAAGCTAACTAGAAGCTATTTTTTAGAGATTGCAGCAAAAAAAAGTGATGTAATTATTTCATCATTAATTTTTGAAAAAGTGCTAGGTTTAAAACTTGAACAAATACCAAAACCAATAGGCTCTTTTGCAAATAATCTTAAAAACTTCGATGTAATCAGAAGTTTTCTTACTAATGCTACATTAGTTGCTTTTATTGATTTACCTTTTGCAATTATTTTTTTACTTGTAATATATTATATTGGTGGACCGTTAATGGTTCTAATTCCACTAACTGTAATTATTTTAATTCTAGCTATGTCTTTTGGATTAAAATATCCAATACAAACTAATATCAAAGCAATAAATGAACTAGTTTCAAAGAAAAATGCAATACTTATTGAAGTTTTAAATAATATCGAAACTCTAAAAAGTTTAGGTGGAACAAACAACATAAGATGGAACTGGGAAGAAAGTAATGGAAAGATTGCAAAAGTTGGTTTAAAATCTAGAATGTTTTCATCATTTATTCCTTCATTTACATCTTTTTTAATTCAACTAAATACTATTGGTATAGTTATTTTAGGTGTTTATTTAATAAAAGATTTTGAACTAACTATGGGGGGATTAATTGCAGTTGTAATTTTATCTTCAAGGGCAGTTGCTCCTATGGGACAAGCAGCTGGATTAATCACAAATTATGAAGATGCTGCAAATGCATACAAGATATTAAATGACTTAATGCATAAAGAAGATGAAAGACCAAAGGCAAATAATTTTGTTACAAGGGATGAATTTGCAGGTAAAATTGAGTTTAGAAATGTAACTTTTATTTATCCTGGAACTGATGTTGAAGTATTAAAAGATGTCTCTTTTATAATTAATCCTGGTGAACATGTAGCAATATTAGGAAAAATAGGAAGTGGAAAAAGTTCAATTATAAAACTAATTTTAAAACTTTATGAGCCAACTTCTGGTTCAATTTTAATTGATGATATTGATATATCTCAATTAGACCCTGCTGATATTAGAAGAAATATGGGTTATGTTTCTCAACATGTTTCACTTTTAAATGGTACTTTAAAAGATAATATCACACATAGAGCCTCATATGTAAATGATGACATGATGCTAAAAGCTGCACAAATTGCTTGTGTAGATAATTTTGCAAACAGCCATCCTAGAGGTTATGACATGGTTATAGGTGAAAATGGTGAAGGTTTATCAGGTGGACAAATACAATCTGTAGGTATTGCTAGAGCTTGTTTATTTGATTATAAAATCAATCTGATGGATGAACCAACTAGTTCTATGGATAGACAAACAGAAGTTAAGATAATTAGAAACTTAAAAAATCATATGAAAAATAAATCTTTAATTTTAATTACTCAAAAAATGAACGTTTTAAGTATGGTTGACAAAATTATTGTAATAGCAGATAAAACTGTTTATTTACAAGGTAATAAAGATGCCGTTATGAAAGCATTAAGTAGTGGAGATTCTAATGAACAGAAATAAACACTATAGTAAAGAAGATTATGAATTTATGAACAGCTTAAATGCTGCAATTATTGAAAAAAATCCAAAAAAACTTACATGGATATTATGGTTTTGGGTATTTACGGTTGCTTGTTTTTTAGTATGGGCATATTTCTCTGAAATAGATGAAATAGTTAGGGGTGAAGGTAAAATTATACCTTCAAACCAAAATAAAATAATTCAAAACCTTGAAGGTGGAATTATTGAAAAAATCTATGTAAAAGAAGGTGATTTTGTTAGAAAAGGTGATATTTTAATTAGAATTGACAACAAAAAATCAACTGCAGATTTAAACTCAACTAGTGCAAAACTTATTGAACTTGAAGCAAAAAAAATAAGATTACAATTTGAACTTGAAGGTAAAGATTTTGTGATTGATGATAAGTTATCAAATGAAATGAAGAAATATCTTCTTTTAGAAGCAGAATTATACAAAATTTCTAAACAAGCTTTAGATAGTGAAATTAGTATTTTAAAATCTCAATTAGACCAAGTTAAAAATGACCTTATAATATCAAGAAATAATGTAAAGTCTTTGAATGATGAATTAAATCTAATCAATGAGGAAATAGATATAGTTAAACCTTTGGTTGATAGAAAACTAAAATCTCAATCTGAAATTCTAGCACTTAAAAAAGAATTAAATAGAACAAAAAGACAACTTGATGAAACAAAATCAGCAATTGTAAATAACAAACTTCTAACAGAAGAATTAAATAAAAAAATACAAAATGCAGAAGAAAACTTCAAACAATCAAGACAAGAAGAACTTAATGAAATCAGTGCAGAAATTGAAAGAATTGATGCAAATATGAAAAATTTAAAAGATAGAGTTTTTAGAACAAATGTTTATTCACCAAATGATGGAATAGTTCAAAAGATTTTCTTTAATACAATTGGTGGAGTTGTAAAACCTGGTGAAAGTTTAGTTGAAATAGTTCCAACAGAAGAAAATCTTATCATAGAAGCAAAAATAAAACCTGCTGATATTGCATTTATTCACTATGAACAAGATGCAAAAGTAAAATTCACAGCATATGATTATGCTATTTATGGTGGATTAGATGGTAAAGTGATTAAAATAAGTCCTGATACTGAAGTTGATGATAAGACAAAAGAAAGTTACTATACTATTCAAATTCAAACTGCTAATAATCATTTAGAAAAAGCTGGTAAACAGTTACCTATTATTCCAGGTATGATTGTAAATATTGATATTCTAACAGGTAAAAAGACTGTTTTAGATTATATTTTAAAACCTATTCTTAGAGCAAAAGATTATACTTTTACGGAGAGATAAATGATAATTTATGGTAATAATTTAGAACAAATAAAAAGACACTCAAAAACTTTAGAAAAGTATAATTTTAAAGTAGTTAAAAGTATAGATGATATTTTAAAAAATATTTTAGATAATGAAATAGTTATCTTATCGAATATCGATTTTGAAGCAAAAGAAAGTTTAGACTTAATAACTAACTTAGAAAAAATGAACACAAAAATAATAGTACTAGACCCTACTCCTTCTTATGAAAAGGGAAAAAAACTTGTTGCTATGGGAATAAAAGCCTATGCAAACTTTATGATAAATGATGTTCATATGAGTGATGTAATTCAAACCGTAAAAGAGGGAAATGTTTGGTTATATCCTGAGTTTATAAATCAATTAGTTTCTAATATACTTCCTGAAAATAATATAACTAATTTATCTTCTAAAGATCTTGATATTTTAACTCAAAGAGAAAAAGAAGTCGCTCTATTAGTTTTAGAAAAACTACCCTATTCTGATATATCTGAAAAACTAGATATATCACTAAGAACTGTAAAAGCTCACACTAAAAATATTTACGAAAAATTTAATGTATCAAATAGACTAGGTTTTTTATTAAAATTCAACAAATAATCTTCTAAAATATCATCAATCTACACCCAAGTACAATAGACTTAGATTAATTATTGTTATATAATACATTATAAAAGCTAACGTAAAGGGTATATTATGGCAAATCTAATAGGAACAATAACTTCACAATCTGGAGCATTTTTTATAAAAAATCCAGATGGAACTATGACTACAGCAAAAGTAGGTGATAAAATTTATGATAATCAAGAACTAATACCAAGTTCTTCAAACTCACCAGTGCACAAAGCTGAAGTATCACTTGCAGATGGTTCACCAGATCCAATTACAATCACAAATCAAGCACAGACTTTTGATGTAACTATGTTAAGTGGTGAAATAATTGAAGATACTATAGTAAGTAACGATGAACTAGATGAATCATTGTTATTAGAAGCTGTTAATAATACTCAAGATAATAACACTTTACCTACAGAAGATGAAAATTTAGCATTAGAAGATATTGAAAACTTACCTGCAGCTGCTGCTGGTGCTGAAGACCCAACAACAGATGGTACGGGTACTTTAGTTGCAAGACTTGAAGATAGAACAGGTTCAGAAACTAACGTTAGTACTGATTTAAGAGATCAGACATTAAATAGTGAAGAAGTTGATACAGGTGAAGGTATAGCAACTGATATTATTATAGATGCAACTCTAACTTTAAATGATGTTAATGTAAATGAAGGTGCGGGAACTGCAACAATATCAGGTAGCTTAAATTTCGCTCCATTATCTCCAATAGTTATAACACTTTCAAATGGCTCTACTTTAAGTTTTGGAACAGACTATGTACCTGGTACATTTATTGAATCAACTCCTTTTGAAATTCAAGGTGATGATGTTTATATAGATCCTGAATCTTATGATATAACAGGTACATCTTTTGTTGGTGGTGGATTTAATAGTGTTTCTAGTAATACTGCAACGGTTAGTGTTACAGATACAACTGATGCATATAGAGTAGTTCTTTCAGCAAATGCTACTTCAGTAACTGAGGGTTCTGCTGATGTGACTTACACAGTTACATTACAGGAGCAAACTGGCGTAGACGGAAATGGTGATCCTGTTTGGGCAGAGGCTACAAGCAACCCATATGGTGAAGAGATAACTGTTAATATGAATGGTGGTGCAACTGTTACTATCGGTGCTAATGCTGTATCAAATACATTTACAGCGACTGTAGATATTGATGATGCTATTATCGATCAAGATGGAACGGATCCAGAAATCATCGAAGCTATTGCAAGTGTAGAATTAACTGCAAATACAAATACACCAGAGTCTTTAACAGCAGATACAACAGATGTAAAAGTTGATGTTACAGATACAACTGATGCATATAGAGTAGTTCTTTCAGCAAATGCTACTTCAGTAACTGAGGGTTCTGCTGATGTGACTTACACAGTTACATTACAGGAGCAAACTGGCGTAGACGGAAATGGTGATCCTGTTTGGGCAGAGGCTACAAGCAACCCATATGGTGAAGAGATAACTGTTAATATGAATGGTGGTGCAACTGTTACTATCGGTGCTAATGCTGTATCAAATACATTTACAGCGACTGTAGATATTGATGATGCTATTATCGATCAAGATGGAACGGATCCAGAAATCATCGAAGCTATTGCAAGTGTAGAATTAACTGCAAATACAAATACACCAGAGTCTTTAACAGCAGATACAACAGATGTAAAAGTTGATGTTACAGATACAACTGCAACAGAAACAGGAAATGAATTTATTTCTACTGAAGATGAACCAAACGATGGTCAAAGTGCTACAGGAAATGTACTAACAAACGACAATGGAACAAACACTCTAACAATAACAAAAATTAATTTCAATGGAAATATATTTAATGTTCCAACAAATGGAAGTGATATAAGTATAGATGGTGATTATGGTACATTAACTATAAACAATTCAGGAGCTTATACATACAATGTAAATGAAACTGCAACTGATAATTTAAATATTGGTGAAAGTGAATCTGATAATTTTACTTATACACTAAGTGACAATATTAATCCTGATGATACTGCTAATTTAGCAATAACTGTACAAGGGAGCAATGATGCACCTGAAATTACTTCTATAATGGCAAATAACCAAGCATTACATATAATTGAAGGTGTATATGAAAATGAAATTGATGTTACAAATGTCAATAATACAGGATTAATTGATACAGATAAAGGAATTGATTTTAGTTCTGATAATGGTGCGTTTAACTTAGATATGGGTAATCAAAATAGCTCATTAGAAGTTACGTACCATGGTGGCCAAGCTGGATACAATAATATTGTGGGATATTATAAAGCAGATGAAAATGGTAATCCTACAGAAGGGAAATTAATTTACATTGATAATGATGGTACAACAAATAATTTTGAATCAACACCACTTGGTACAATCAATGGTTTATCTGGTAACGTAGGTTTCTTTATTATCCCTGATGGTGCAGATATAATAAACATTGAAGAGATTAGAGAAGAGATTAGAGAAGAGATTAGCGAAGAGATTAGTGAAGAGATTATCGAAGAGATTAGCCACTCAGTTTCTTTTGATGATAATGGAAATATAAGTATTAATGGTAATGTTTATAATGTAAACATATACTTTAGTGACAACAACTTAAATCAAGGTAATAAAGACCATGCATTAGTTGCAAAAGATCCTGATATTGATGGTTTAGTTATAGGGTTTGAAGACCAAAATCTTGGAGACAAAGATTATGATGATGTAGTAATTAGTATCAAGCCATGTGTAACTTTAGGTCAACCTATAACAACTACTTTACTTGAAGAAGGTTTTGAAGAAATAGATCAAGGAAATGAAAATACATCTGGTTCACCTTGGTATGTAGACCATGGAACAAATGGTGATAATATATTAGTTAGTAATAGCGGTAATAAATGGACTATGAATGATGCTGGTATTGAAATAAGAGATAGTGGTGGAGTTGACAATCTAAATACAGCTGACGGTAGTGATACTTATGTTGAATTAGATGCTCATACTAGAGGTACTAATAGTTCTATAACAACGACAGTAAACTTAGGTTTAGCAAATGATGTTTATAATCTAACATTCAATTATACACCGCGACCTGGTAAAGAAGATAGTAGTGATATGAAATTTTCTCTAGATGGAAAAGAGATTGAAATCAATGTAGATAATCAAGGAAATATTACTACAAACTCTTTAAGTCCAGATGCAACTGTTGTAATTGAATCAATAAATGGAGAAAGTTGGTATAAAGTTAATGCAGAATTTTCAAATATAAGTTCCCAAGAAGCAGATTTAAATTTCCAATCAACAGGTAATCCAGATACATTTGGTGCATACCTTGATAATATCAAATTAGAAGGTATAGATTACAGTAATACAAATAAAATATTATCTAATATAGAACTTAATGATGTTGATAATGATTATTTAGAAACAGCAACTATTAAGCTAATTAACTATCACGATGGTGACCAAATTGATACTAGTAACATTCCTTCTAGTATAACTTCAACTTCTACTGTTCAAAATGGTGTATTAGTTATAACATTACAAGCTGTTCAAGCTAACTCAGTAACCATAGAACAGTTTGAAGAAGCATTAGAATCTCTAACTTTTACAACTACAGCTGATGATGTAAATGCTAGAGAAGTTAGAAACTTTGAATACACAGTAAATGATGGGAATAAAACTAGTAATACAGTTAATATTTCTGTTGATATTGGAGGATGTGAGATTAATACTAATATTAATTCAACTATCACACCTGACAGCCAAACTGTATATGAAGCTGGTTTAACAGATGGAGATACTACAAGTGGTACAGAATTTGTAAATGGTTCATTTACAGTTTCTTCAAATGCTCAAGGTGGTGTTCAATTAGTTACATTAGGAGGAACTACAATCATTGAAAATGGTACTTTAGTTGCTAATTTACAACCAATTAATACAGGTGAGGGTGAAATTACAAACATTAGTTATGATACTTCTAAAGGTATAGTATCATATTCTTATAAATTATTAACTAATCAAACACATGATAAGTCAACTAATGATTTAAATATCATTGATGAAATTCAAATTACAATGTCAGATAGTTTAACTACTACACCAATTGAATCTAAACTTACAGTTACAATTGTTGATAATGAACCCGTTATAATTGCTAAGGATCAAGTAAATGAAATCCAAAATACTATAATGGTTAATGAATCTGGCAATACTGTAATTGCTGATCTTGGTGTTATTGTAGGTGCTGATTTGGATGGTGCTACAGTAAGTATTAAATCTACGTCAACTGATACTATTGATATTAACGGAACCGCTTATACTATCGTAAAAACATCGGGTGGTATTAATGTAACATCTGGTGGTAATACTTTAGTTTATGTTGATGATGGTAATGGTGGGTTAGAAGCCAAGATAGTGGATGGAAATTCACTTGGAGAGACAGTTCTAACTGTATCACCAACTATTAATAGTGATAGTTCTGTAAGTTATACAACAACTGTTTTGGGAGTTGTAGATACTCAGTCTAATAAAGTGATTAATGATTATGTATATAATGAGGCTTTATCGCCTAAATCTGGTAATTATGACACTTACGAAGCTGTTTTTAAATCAAATAATGACCAAACAATATCAGTTAACATTGATGGATATTCAGATAAAGATACAAATAAAGATAATGGAATTGATACATCTGGAGCAGGAAATGAGAGTGTTAATATTTCAAACCAAAGAATTGGAGTACATGAACAACAAATCAATAATGATGCTCCAAAAAATTCAAAAGGTTCTCTAGTTGATGAAGATGGTGCAGGTGAAGCACTTAAATTTACTTTTGATACTACAATTGATTCTGTATCGATAGAAATGTCTAAACTAGGTAAAGATGAAGATGGTTTTTGGAAAACTTATAATTCATCTGATGTTGCTAATACTACTTCAAATGGTGAGTTTACTGGTGTTGATGGAAATGATAATCAAGAAGGTGCTGATGAAGTTGTAACTTTTACTGCTGGAAGTGCACCTACTACAGTGGCTGAAGACAATTCTAATTTAACCGGTACAGGTACCGGTACTGTAAGTTCAAGCTTTGATACTCTTGAGTTGACAGCTAAAGAGAGTCAAGACTACGGTGTTATATTAGGAACCATGAAAGTGAGTGTAACAGAGAATGTGGATATTCCATTAGATTTAGCTTTTACCGCAACGGTTACTGATGGTGATGGTGATTTCGTAACTACCGAAGAATTTTCTGTGATACTTGATGGTGATGCTAATTTGAGTGGAACTTCAGAAGCAGATATCATTGCTAGTGAAACTAGCACTGATATAATTGATGGTGGAGAGGGAATAGATACTTTATTATTACTTGAAG
>CAKZOX010000003.1 GCA_937138295.1 uncultured Campylobacteraceae bacterium | reverse complement strand
CTAAAAAAGATAAAGAACTAGGTTCATGGGGATCTTACAAAAAACAATGGCATGAAGCTAATCCACTAATTAATCCAAAGATGAAAACAAAATTAACAGCTTTATCTAAAACAGTTGATACAGAATTTGGAAAAAATGTTAAAATAATTACCAGAAATGGAAAACAAATTAAAGGTGTTAAAATTAATGGAGAATGGTACGAATTATAAACTATTATGGCAACACTTATTAAAGACAAAAAATTAATAGAATTATTTGAACAAGAAGAAAAAAATATTCCAAAAATTGATGTATCAAATAAAAAACAAATAACAGATAAAGACACAATAGAAGCCTTTGAAAAAGAAGCACAAAATGGAACAATAAAAGGTAAAATTGTAAAAACATCTAATGCTGTAGCTGATTTCTTTTCAGGTACTAAAAAAACAGAATTTCCTGATATGCCAGAAATAGGAGAATATACTGGAGAAGGTGCTGGTATGTCTGCGTTAGGTTTATTAATTACTCCCAATCAAAAATCTCAAGCACAAATAATTCAATCACAAGTTCCAGGTTCAGAAATATTTAAAGATAGATTTGACAATATTATTGTTACTATGCCAGATGGTAAGAATTTTTATCTTAATAAACCAGGTGCTTCTCAACAAGATGTTTTACAAACTACTTCACAAATTTTAGCTTATATTCCAGGTTACTCTTGGGCTATGAAAAAAGCAGGTAAATCTGTTTTTAAAAAAGCTATGCTTTCAGGTGTTGCAGGTGGTGGTACATCTTTAGCTCAAGATATTGCAACAATGCCTTTAGGTAATGAAGAAATAGATGTAACAAGAGCAGCTATATCTTCAGCAGTTCCTATAGTATTTGAGGGTGTTGTTAGTCCAGTAGTAGGTGGAGTATGGAAAAAACTTATGGGTAATCCAAGTTTTACAAAAACAATTACAAAACTAGAAGATGGAATAGAAAAAAAACAACTTGTTTTAAATAAAAGAGGTGAGAAAGCAGCAGAAGCTGCTGGAATAGATGTAACAAAAGTTAATGAAAAATTTATAAAAGAATTTACAGAAAAATTATCACAAGGCGAAACACCAGCTATTGCTGGATCACAAGCAGGTGCAGGTAAATTTGAATTTAATCTTTCAAGAGCTCAAGCAGCAGGAGATGAAGAAGGAATAGCTTTATTATTTGAAGCTGCTAAAGGAAGTTATGGTAAAGAATCTCAAGTTCAAGCACAAGCATTTTTAAAACAACAAGGTATTGATATAGAAAACTCTGCTTCAAATATTATTAAAAGATTTGATAAAGGAGAATTTAATATAGAAACAATTGAAGATGCTGGTCAAAATATAATTCAAGGTTTGGAAAAAAGATTTACTACTGCATCAAATAATGTTGAAACAGCTTATAATTTTATAGATAAAGATGGTGTATTCCAAGCTGCTAATAGTAATATAGATGAACTTACTGCATCAGTTACCAAAGGAATTAATAGTAAGACAGGTATAATTGATAAAGAACTTACTCCAGCAACTATAAAAGCTCAAAAAGTAATTAAAGATTTTGTTAAAAAATATAAACCTAAAAAACCACCTAAAGATGGTAAAAAAGTAAGAAAGATAAAACCTGCTACTTTTAATGAATTTATAATTATGAAAAGAAAATTAAGTTCTATATATAAAGCAGGATCTAATAATACAGATAGAGCTGGTGTTAATGCTGTTATTAAAGAATGGACAAAATTTGTAGATGATAATGTTGATAATATTTTATTTAGTGCTGATAAGGGTGGAGTTGAAGCATTAAAAAAAGCCAATAAGTTAGCTAGTGAAAAATTTAAATTATTTGATATTAATGATATTAAAGTAAATGGATTAAAAATTAATGACAAAGCTGGTAAAGTTGTTATGAAAATATTAAATGATCCAGATATAAGTCCTAATAAAACAATAGATTATATTTTTGGTAGAGCAAGTTTAGGAAAATCAAGTGATTCTATGTCTATTATAAAAAGATTAAAAACTGTATTTGGTGTAGAAGGTAAAGAACTACAAAAACAAGCATCAAAAAATAAAGACTTTCAATCATTAAGAACAGCTTCTTGGGAAAAGTTAGTTAGAGATTCAAGTAAAAATGGTAAATTTAGTTCTCAATCTTTTTATAATAATTGGAAAACTTTAAAACAAAAAAACAAAGATTTACTTGAAGAATTATTTGAACCAAAAGAAATAAAATTAATAGATGAATTTGCTGATGAAGTACAAAAAACATTTAAAGGAAGTTTGGTCAATGCTTCTAATACCGCTTCGGCTTTATCAAGAATTATACAACAAGTAGGTAGAGGTTTAGGTGGAATTATAGGATTTAAACTAGCAAATATTCAAGGTCTATTAGTTTTCAGAGGTGCATTTGATAGAGCAAGAGATATTGTTTCTCAAAAGTCTGCTGCTGGTTTAGTAAATAAAGAATTAGCACCTTTATTTGGATCTACTGCTAGTCCTAGAATATCAGCTCCATTAACTGTTGGTGCTAATGCGTTAGCTGAAAGATATAGAATAAGAAATGCTCCACAGTTACCACAAGGTTTAGCAAACAGATATAGTAGATATTAATCATGGCAAGAAAATCTGCAACAGAAGTAAAGATTGATTTTTTAGTAAAGGAAATAAGAGAACTAAGGCATGAAACCAAATCACTTAGAGCAGACATTAATAAGGGTAAAGGTGCTATATGGATTTTAATAGCTATAGCAGGGATAGTAACAAGCGGATATAATTACTTTATAAAGTAACATCTTGAAATCAGATAAACAAATAATCTCTGACAGACAAAAAAAAACATCAATTAAAGGAACAGTAGGCGAATACGAATCAATCGCAGAGTACACTAGACAAGGATATTGGGTAGCCAAATCTTGTGATCCTAGCTGTCCTTTTGATATTGTAATCGTAGATAGAAATGGTAAAATACAGTTAATAGATATAAAATGTGCAACTTTTAGAAAGCACAAAAAAGGTAAAAGTCTTAAAGATAAACCTAAAGGTTCTTATAGAATTTCAAGAAGTCCTACCAAAGAACAAAAAAGACTTAATATTAAACTAAAGATGTTTCATTATGATTGATAGATTTTTTTATAAATTTTTTGGATTGCTAGACGACTTTTTTGATAAATTTATTTCAGATGCACCACCTAAAAAAAGGAAAAAGAAATGATTAAAAACTTTAAAGACATTGTAATTCTATTAATCACAAGTGGTGTGTTAATACTTTTAGGTGTCATTATTGTTGGCGACTATTGGGTAGCATTAGAAGAAAATAGACCAGTAGATGAAAGTGTCATAACCCTTATGAAGATGTCTGTTACAGGATTAATTGGTGTTATTGGTGGTTACATAGGTGGTAGTAAATGAGAGATAACAAAGTTTTAGAGTCGTTTAAAAAGAAGATAGAAAAGAATTTAAAAGAAATGAATATCTTTAAGAACCTAAGACAAGAGGTAGATCATGGTGCTAATGGTACACAAAGTTATGTAATTAAAAAAGGTATTAACAAAGGTAAGGTGGCTAAATGAATCTTGCAGACTTACTAAAAAAGAACTTTGTATTAGTTCCTGTTATTGCATCTATTATAGTTGGGGGATTTACAAGTATAAAATATATAGTTAATTTAACTGATACTATTAATGGTAATCAATCACAAATTCAATCAATTCAAGAAGTAGAAATTATAAATCTTCAAAGAGAATTAAAAGTTGCAGACGGACATATCCAAGAATTAAAACAAAGATTAGAGAGAGCAGAAGCTACATGGGAAATGGCTGAAAACCTTTATGATCTATTGGGACAAAAAGTAAATGAACTTGAATGGGATGTTAAAGATTTAAACAGATAAGGATTTATGAATGGAGGTAGGCACTATGAATTATTATTTTACAGCAATATTGATTGTTCTTATATGTTTATTAACATTAATAGAACCAGCTTATCCAAGAAATGATTACCTAAATAATGGCACTAATTCATGTTCCTATGGAAGTGTAGATTTAAGTATAGGAAAAGGAACTAGAGATTCAAATTCAAATAATTCTAATCCTTACTGGGATAAAAGAGAAGAAGATAATAACGACATAAGATTAAGTTTTAGAAAAAATTTAGGAATATCTAAAAAAGATTGTGATAGACGAAATAAAATTGCAACTGAAAATGAAATATTAAAACAACAACTAGAATTATATAAAAAATGTGGTTCAGTTAATAACAATCCAACTATTGAGTACAATGAAAACTTTAAAGAATTAGTTGCTTACTGCAAGAATATTAAAACAGGAAATGAATTAAGACCAAAAGAAAATCTTTGGAAGAAACTTAAAAAAGACTATTTAGAAGAAAACAAAGATATTAAAATATATGACAAGAAAAACTAATACAATGTTAATAGGTTTATTAGGTACAATCCTTATGGGATTAGCTACTTGGACTTTGGTAACACTTATAGAACTACAGCTTCTAGTAACTATGATTCAACAAGATTTATTTAGTATTGACAAGCAATTTGGCAGAGTTTACAGTTTCATAGACTCTGTAAGAGGTAATTAAATATAAAATTATGTGGTTAAATATAGCAGCTAAATTAGTTCCAGGTATGATTAAGACAGGAATGTCTATTGCTTCTAATAGAAGAAAAGCAAAAGAGTTAGAATCTGTTGCAGAAATGAACCATGCACAAAAGATGGCTGATGGACAAATAGAATTTAAAAAAGCTGTAATGAATAATCAGAATCAAGGATGGAAAGATGAGCTGGTTTTAATAATTGTAGTTTTGCCAATTGTTGTGTTAAGTTGGTCAGTATTTAGCGGAGATCCACAAGCTAAAGAAAAATTAGATTTGTTTTTTGAATATTTTAACAATTTTCCAGAATTTTATAAATGGTT
>CAKZOX010000002.1 GCA_937138295.1 uncultured Campylobacteraceae bacterium | reverse complement strand
TATAATCTAATTCCACTTTGTAAAGAACACCATAAAATGGTACATAATGGAACAATAAATGTAAACGGTTTTGTGGCTACTTCAAATGGTTTAGAGCTTCATTATACAGACGCAAGTCAGAATAATTAGAATTAAAGATAATAATTAATTATCTTTAATTTTTTAATACAGGAATTATATTATAATTTTTTGATTTTAATTTCTCATGAATATAACTTATATATGAAGGTCCAACTTCACAACATCCCCCAACTATAGTTGCACCTTTTTCTATCCATTTTAATACATGTTTAGTATACTGTTCTTCATCTAAGTCAAATCTTGCTTGAAGTTTATCAACAGTTCCTCCTGGTTTAAGAGCATTTATTGATGTAAAAGCATTAGCATACCCACCATATGATATTTTTAAATTTCTTAAAGAAAATACACCTTGATCTATTGATTCAGGGAACGAGCAATTAAACAATAATGCATCTATAGGATAAGATTCTAAAGCTTCGACTGCTTGAGAAATAGTCTCCCCTGATCTTAATTCATTTGAGTTAGTGTCTGATAAAGTAAGGCTAAGCCAAATAGGTTTATTTGTTTTTTTTGTAGCTTCTATTGCTGCTTGAGCTTCTTTTATACTTGATATGGTTTCAATTAAAAATAAATCAACATATGGATTTTGAATATCAACAATCATTTCATATTCATTTTTTATTTCATTAAAACTTCTGTCATCTACAAAATAACTAGCTACTAAAGGAGGTAAACATCCAGCTATAGATACTTCATTATTTGTTAAAGAGAGTTCATCTCTTGCTTGAATTGCTAGGTTTAATGCTTGTAGTTGCAGTTCTTCGAATAATTCTAGTCGGCTATCACGTTTGAGTCTTGAAGGGGTGCATGTATAATTGTTTGGAGTGATTATTGTAGCACCTGCTTTAATAAAATCCTTGTGAACATCTTTTACTATTTGAGGATTATCTATCATAACTTGAGTTGACCAAAGAGGAGTTTGAGGTTTATTGGCTCTTTTATATATTTCTTGACCAACTCCACCATCTAAAAGATAAATATTTTTCATAATGTTTCCCTGAGTTTTTGTTCAGATATTTTATCATTATGTAAAGTTGAATGAATTGTATTAAAAGTTATTTAAGATAGTTTATTTGTAAGTTAAAATATAAAACATCAATAAAAGATAAAAACTAAATGGTTTTTATCTTTTTTAAATTAGTTATTTACGATTTTAAAAGCTTCTTCTAAATCTAGCGTACCCTCATAAAATGCTTTTCCTACAATCATTCCTGAGATGTTTCCATTTTCTTTACAGTTGATAACATCTTGGATATCTTTCACTCCACCTGAAGCAATAGTATCTACTTTAGAAGCAAGTGCGATATCTTCAGTAAACTCAACATTTACACCACAAAGCATTCCATCTTTTGAAATATCAGTACAAATAATAGCATCAACACCTGCATTTGCAAACTCTTTAGCTAAATCAGTTGCTTTCATATTAGAAACTTCAGCCCAACCTTCAACAGCAACCATTCCATTCATAGCATCAATTCCTACAGCAATTGGATATTTAGCTGCCATATCTTTTACAAATTGAGGGTCTTTAACTGCAATTGAACCTAAAATAAGTCTATCAATTCCAAGTTCAACATACATTTTGATAGTCTCTTCATCTCTAATTCCACCACCAACTTCAATTTTTAAATTACAGTTTTCTTTGATTTTTTTGATTTGTTCTAAGTTAGCAGGTTCACCAGCAAAAGCACCATTTAAATCTACAACATGAACCCATTTACTTCCAAGTTCTTCAAATCTTTTAGCAACTTGCCATGGTTCATCTGAATAGATTTTTGCACTATCCATAAGTCCTTTACTAAGTCTTACAGCTTTTCCATCTTTAAGATCAATTGCTGGTAAAATATCCATTTTTTCTCCTGTTTATGTGACTAAATCTTCAATAGCCTGTTCTATATTTTTATATTTAAAATTAAATCCATTATCTAAAAGCTTTTGAGGAACTACACTTTGACCATCTGTTAATATCTTAGCACCTTCACTAAAAATAAGTTTTAGCATAAACTCCGGAACTGGAAATATTGTAGGTCTATGTAAATATTTTCCTAATGCTTTTGTTAAACCTTTGTTTGTTGTTGGAGTTGGAGAAACTAAATTAAAAGTTCCCTCTAATTTATTTTCAATTACATGCTCATAAGCATTTAATAAATCTTCAATATGAATAAATGAAAATGCTTGATTTCCACTTCCTATTACTCCACCTACACCAAGTTTAAAAGGAAGTAGCATTTTATCTAAAGCTCCTCCATTTTTTCCTAAAACGATTCCAAATCTAAAAATAGCAACAGGAATTTGAGCTTTTTTTGCTTCCTCTTCCCAATCTTTTCCAAGATTTGCTAGAAAATCATTGTTTAAGCTTGCAGATTCATCATAAGTACTTTTGTTGTCATAAACTCCAATTGCCGAAGTTGATATTAAAATGTCAGGTTTTTTTTCACTAGAATTTATAGCTTTAACTATTGCTTTTGTAGTTTCTATTCTACTTGAGTAAAGAAGTTCTTTATAGCTTTCAGTCCATCTATTTATGATATTAGCACCAGCTAAATTGATTATTACATCACTTTTAGAAACAATATCTAAAAGTTTATTATCATCTTTTAGATATTCTCTTTTTATTGATATAACTTCACATTTTTTATCTTCAAAAAACTTCTTTAAGTTTTGTCCCACAAAACCACTTGAACCGGTGATTGCTATAGTTTTCATTGTAAATCCTTTAGGTGTATTACAATTTCATAAAGTTATTTATAATTTTCAATCCATTTTCATGTGATTTTTCAGGGTGTGGTTGGAAACCATATACATTATCTTTGTTTACGGCACTTACAAAATCATATCCATAAGTAGTTTTACCTATGATATTTTCTTCACTTGTAACAGCATGATAAGAATGAACAAAATATAAATAAGGATTTTCTAGTCCATCAAATAATGGATGCTCTTTATTTACTATTGTATTCCATCCCATATGTGGGATTTTATGTTCACCGTTCATTTTTGATTTATCGAACTTTACAACTTCACCATTGATTAAACCTAGACCATCTGTATGTCCAAACTCCTGCGAGCTTTCAAATAAAAGTTGCATACCTAAACATATTCCAATCATTGGTTTTCCAGTTTTATGAAATTCATAAACCGCTTGTTTCATACCAGTTTCATTTAAATGCTCCATAGCATCTTTGTATGCACCAACCCCAGGTAAAATAACTCTATCAAATTTTTTTAAATCATTTGGGTCTTTAACAATTGTTGCGTTTCCATCTAACTTGTGACAAGCATTGTAAACACTTGCTAAATTTCCCATGTTGTAATCAATAATTCCAATCACACTTAACCTTTTCATGTTGCTAAAATTAAGTAGATTATACTAAAGTTTAGCATCAGCTAGGGTTAAAGAGAATAGAACACGATTTTCATTTTTTTCTAAAACTTGTTTAGCTTCTAATATTGTAGCACCTGTTGTGATTAAATCATCACATAAAATTGTTGTTTTATTTGTTATATTTGTTACTTTAAAATCACGCTTATTATTTTGTCTAAATTCTAGACTTTTTCCTGCGTATTTAACTATATTTTGGGCTTTTAATTGATTGTAATTTACATTGATAAATTTGGATTTAAGATGTTTTGTTAGTATTGCTGTGTGTGAAAATTCATGGCGAGTATGATCATCTATTGGAATTGCTGTAATTACTTCATCAAACTTGAAATTTTTTCCAAATTTATTAAATGATAACATTGCTAAGATATTAAAAATTTTATCCCCATGAAAATAGTATTTAGAGTTTAAAAGTTCTTCAATCTCTGATAAAGAATAAAATGAGTAGTTAAAAAAATTTGGAGCGATTTCCCTTTTATGAAAAGAGGGTGTTAAAAGATTTTCTTGACAATTTTTACAAATAATTTGAAATGAGATATTCTTACAAGTTATACAAAACATCAAAGATAATATTATATATTATCTTTGAGTTAAGTAAAATTAGTTAAATTAGATTTTTAATACAGCCATAAATGCTTCTTGAGGAACATTTACTTTACCAATGGCTTTCATTCTTTTCTTACCAGCTTTTTGTTTTTCTAAAAGCTTTCTTTTTCTAGTAATATCACCACCATAACATTTAGCAGTAACATTTTTACCTGTTGATTTTACAGTTTCTCTTGCAATAATAGTACTTCCAATACTTGCTTGAATAGCAACTTCAAAAAGTTGTCTCGGAATTAATTCTTTAAGTGCTTTAATAAATTCTCTACCCTTTGAAACAGCTTTTTCTTCAGGTACAATAATTGATAAAGCATCTACAATATCCCCAGCAACTCTAACATCAAGTTTTTTTAGATTTCCTGGTCTAAATCCAATTGGTTCATAATCAAAAGATGCATAACCTTTTGTAGTAGATTTTAATTTATCATAAAAGTCCATTACAATTTCATTCATAGGAATATCATAGTCAAGTAAAACTCTTTTTCCTAAGTAATCCATTTTGTTTTGAACACCCCTTTTATCATTTAAAAGTTTAATTACATTTCCTAAAAATTCATCAGGTACTAATATTGTAGCTTTAACATAAGGTTCAAAAATAGTATTAATATAATTTGGTTCAGGCAATTCAGATGGATTTTCAATAGAGATCATCTCTCCATCACTTTTTTCAACTTCATATACAACTGTTGGTGCTGTTGCAATTAAATCAAGATTAAATTCTCTTTCAAGTCTTTCTTTTATAACTTCCATGTGAAGCATTCCTAAGAAACCTGTTCTAAAGCCACTTCCTAAAGCAGCTGAAGATTCAGGTTCAAATGAAATAGAAGAGTCATTTAATTGAAGTTTTGTAAGTGCTTCTCTTAAGTCTTCAAATTTATCAGTTTCAATTGGATAAAGTCCCGCAAAAACAAATGGTTTAGCTGGTTCAAAACCTTCAATTGCTTTTTCAGTAGGTTTTTTTGCATCAGTCATTGTATCACCAACGGCAATTCCATCTAAAGTTTTAAGACCTAATACAACAATTCCGATTTCACCCGTTTCAAGTTCAAGTGTTTTTTCTCTATGAAGGGGGTGAGGGTACATTAAGTCAAGTACAGGATGTTCTACTTTTGTATTCATCATTTTTAAAACTTGACCTTTTTTAATACTTCCATCGTAAACTCTTACAAGAGCTAATGCTCCAAGATAATTATCAAACCATGAATCATAAATAAGTGCTTTAGTTGGTGCATTTTCATCACCTTGAGGAGCAGGTACTCTTTCAACAATTGAATCAATTAAGTCTTTTACTCCAAGACCTGTTTTTGCAGAAACTAAATTATGTTCAGTACAGTCTAAACCTACAGCGTCTTCTGTTTCTTCAAGAACTCTCATAGGATCAGCTGATGGCAAGTCAATTTTATTTACTACTGGTAATAATTCTAAATCATTATCAAGGGCGATGTAAACATTTGCAATAGTTTGAGCTTCAACACCTTGAGTTGAATCCACGATTAATAAAGCACCTTCTGATGATGCTAATGATCTACTAACTTCATATGAAAAGTCAACGTGACCTGGAGTGTCAATAAGATTTAAAACATACTCTTCACCATCTTTGATATATTTTAATCTAACACTTTGAGCTTTAATAGTAATTCCTCTTTCTTGCTCGATGTCCATAGTGTCCATCATTTGAGTAGAAAGTTCCCTATCAGTTACAGCTCCACATTCTTGGATAATTCTATCAGCTAATGTTGATTTTCCATGATCAATATGTGCGATAATTGAAAAGTTTCTAATGTTTTTTTGCAAGTTAAAATCCCTATTTTAGATATATAATACGCGATTATATATTAAAATAGGTAAGTATTTAGTTAAGTGGAATTAAATTGTTTATTTAATTCTTTCTAAAGTAGCATGAACTCTTCTATTTTGAGCTTTTCCTTCTGCTGTATCATTTGAAGCTATTGGTTTAGTTTCACCATAACCAGTTGCTGTTAATCTATTTTCATCTACATTAAGGTTTTTAAGTGCTTCAACAGTTGATTCTGCTCTTTTTTGTGAAAGTTTTTGATTATAGCTTTCTGAACCATCTGAATCTGTATGTGCTTCAATGTTTGCTTTTAATTTAGTATCTTTATTTAAAAGTTCAGCAAATTTAACAATTCTATCACTGTATGTATCTTTTATATTTGCTGAATCAACATCAAAGTTAATATCTAAATCAACAAGAACAGTACATCCTTGAGCATCTACAACTAATCCAGCTGGAGTATCAGGACATGCGTCTTTTGAGTCTATTACTCCATCATTATCTGAATCTTTTGGATAAGGAACAGTTTCTTGTTGAGTAATTAAAGTAATCATTTCTTCTTTCATAGGTGCAGCTTTTTGTTTTTCACCAAATGAGTATGCAAAACCTAAGTTATACAGCATATTATTGTCACCATGATCTGTTTCAATAGTATGTCTTACATCTGTTTTTAAAGCAAAATTATCTGTAATATTGTATTTTAAACCAAATCCATAGTTACCAAATGCACTATCTTCATTGTTAAAGTTTTCGTTTGAAAATTCTTCATAACCAATACCTGCTAATGCATATAATGAAACTTCTTCATTAATTGGATAGTTTTTAACAATATTTGCAAAATATCTTGTTACTTTTGTACTTAAAGCAGAATTTTCATAATCAACACTTTGAAGTGATCTTAAAAAACCAATTTCAATTTGATCAAAAAATGAATCAGCATTAAATCCAAATGCTAAACCAGCATTTGCAAAGTTGTCTTCTAGTGAGATATTTCCTTCCGTAACATTTCCACCAATCATAGGTGTGATTTCATATTTGTAGTCGCTTGCAAGTAGCATTGAAGATGCTAAGATTGAAGATAAAAGTATTTTTTTCATAGTAATTCCTAAAATTATTTAATTTTAGGAATTATAACATTATTAAGCCTATAATGTAACTTAAGCTAGGAAAATTGAGTTTACTGATTCTTTATTATGAATTCTTCTAATTGTTTCAGCAATCATATTAGCAGCACTTAATACAGTGATTTTTTTAGAATTCTTTTTTGTAGGTATTGTATCTGAAATTACTAATTCATCAAGTTGTCCATTTTCTACTCTATCATAAGCAGGTCCACTTAATACACCGTGAGTACAACACGCCATAACAGAAGTTGCACCTTTTTTCTTTAATACTTCTGCAGCTTTTACTAAAGTTCCTGCTGTATCAACCATATCATCAACTAAGATTACATCTTTACCTTTAACATCACCGATAATATTCATTACTTCAGCAACATTTGCTTTTTCTCTTTTTTTATCTACAATTACTAATTCATAGTTTAATTTTTCAGCATAAGATCTAGCTCTTGCAACTCCACCAATATCCGGACTTGCAATAATTGGATTTTTTAATCCTTTTGATTTAATGTAGTCAACAAATAAAATTGAACCAAATAAGTTATCAGCAGGGATATTAAAGAATCCTTGAATTTGAGCAGCATGTAAATCAATAGTAACAACTCTATCTATTCCAGCAGCTTCTAGTAAATCAGCAACTAATTTAGCTGTAATTGGAACTCTTGGAGCAGCTTTTCTATCTTGTCTTGCATAACCATAGTATGGGATTACAGCAGAAATAGATTTTGCACTTGATCTTTTTAATGCATCAACCATAATTAATAATTCCATTAAGTTATCATTAGTTGGAGCACATGTAGGTTGGATGATAAATACATCTTGACCTCTAACACTTTCTGTAATTTGAGCAGAAATTTCACCATCACTAAATTTGTTTAAAGATGCTTGTGAAACTGGAACACATAAGTAATTTGCAACTTTTTTAGCAAACTCAGGGTTTGCAGAACCACTAAAAAGCTTAAATGTAGACATTCTTATTCCTTGATATTTAATTGTGCGTATTTTATCTAAAAGCTTCTTAATCAACTAAGAATAGCAAAAAAATAGCATTTGTCTATATTTTATACATCAATTATCTTCACAAAATAAACACTAATTTGTATAATTTGTTTGTTCTTCTAAAATTTCTGAAATTTGAAAGCGCGAATATTCAAATAAAGAGATACTGAGAATCGTTATTAATATTAATTTAAGAATTAATTTATTAACATTCCAAAATTAAAATTAAAGGTTTAAAATGACAAAAAAATTAAGTATTATTGCAAGTGGATTACTAATATCTTCAACTATGGCTTTTGGAGCTGATTCTATTGATGAGGCATTTAAAAATGGTTCTGTATCTGGAACATTAACTGCATATGGAATTTCAACTGATACTGGTGTTGGTTCAACTGATCCAGATAGTGATACAGGTTATGCAACGGCTGCTTTATCTTATAAAACTGGTACATATAACGGATTAAGTGCTGGTTTATCATATATTGCTGGTCATGCAATGGCAGATGGTTCATTAACAAATAGTTCTTTAATGACTGAAGCATATTTAGCATATTCTATTGAAGGTGCTTCATTATCTATTGGTAGACAAGCAATAGACTTAGAGTGGCTAGGTGATTACAATGAATCTGTTGTAGCTTCAATTACTGCAATACCTAATACAGAAATAACAATTGCTTATACAAATGAGCAAGCCGCAGCTGATGAAGACGAAATTGGTGAATTTTCAAGTGTAAATGGAAATGAAGGATTATATGTAGTTGATGCTAAAATTACTGGTGTAGAAGGTTTAGAGTTAAATCCATATTATTATTCTTCAAAAGATTTAGCTGATTATTATGGTTTAAAAGCATCTTTTTCAACTGATATGATTGGTATTACTGCTCAATATGCTGCTTCTAGTGAAGATACACAAGAAGATGGTTCGATTGGTCATATTGAATTAAGTGGTTCATTTGAAGGTTTAAGTGTAGCAGCTGGATATATTAAAACTGATAAGGACGTAGGTGTAGGAAGTATAGATGACTTTGGAGATAATATTTCACCATTTGATAATGGAGCTAATACTTATGCTACTGATGCTAAAACAGTTTATGGTTCTATAGGATATAGTATTGCTGGATTAGATTTAGGAGTTTTATATGGTACTACTGATTTTGGAACAAATTCTGAAGAGACTGAATTAAATGTTTCTGCTGGTTATTCATTTACAGAAAGTTTAACTTTAGGATTGCTTTATGTTGATTACGATTTAGATGGTTCAACTGCAAGCGATTTTGATTCTTATAGTGCAACATTAGCTTATTCATTTTAATATCTAATATAAAAAATTTAGGAAGATTTATCTTCCTAAATTACTAAATAAAACAGAAAAAAATCTACTTGTAATAATTACTAATAAATCCTCCACCTAAACAATAATTACCTTCATATAAAACAAGACTTTGTCCTAAAGTAACTGCTCTTTGTGGTTTATCAAATTTTACTAATACTTTATCATCACTAGCCTCAACAACTGTACACTCTTGTTTTTGTTGTCTGTATCTAACTTGAGCCATTAATTTATCTCCAACTTTTGGAGCCTCTTGCAGTACCCAGTGCATATGGCTAGCTTCTGTGTATTGACTCATTAGTAAAGGATGATTTGTATCTTGAACTACAGTTAAAGTATTATTTTCTAAATCTTTTTTAGCAGCGAACCAAGGTTTGTGTGTATTATTATGACCTTCATTATTTTTAATTCCACCAAGACCAATACCTTTTCTTTGACCAAGTGTATAGCAAATAAGACCTTTGTGTTTTCCTAAAACATTTCCATTTTCATCTATCATATCACCGGGAATTGCTTTTAAGTGTTGAGTAATAAAATCATCAAATCTTTGGTTTCCAATAAAACAAATACCTGTACTGTCTTTTTTATCACTTACGTGTAAGTTATGTTTTTCAGCTATTTCTCTAACTTCTTTTTTAGTTAAATCACCTAATGGAAACATAGCTTGACTTAGTTGCTCACTTGATAGTGCATGTAAAAAGTAGCTTTGATCTTTTGAACTGTCTTTTGGTGTATCAAGCACATAATGATCTTTATATTTAGCAATTTTTGCATAATGACCAGTTGCAATTATATCAGCACCCATTTTTTTTGCTTC
>CAKZOX010000001.1 GCA_937138295.1 uncultured Campylobacteraceae bacterium | reverse complement strand
TCAGGTAAAATAAATAGTGTAATTACTAAACTTCAAAATAATTTAGATTCAATCACTAAAAAAATGTCAGTTGACCAGTTAACAGGATTAAGCCTAAAACAAACTTTTGAAACAGATATGAAAAATATTTTTATGAATAAAATAGAAGGTTATGTTTTATCTGTAAAGATAAGTGATTTAGCTCAATATGCAAAAACACATTCAAATAAAGATATAAATAACTTTATCAAAGACTTTGCCTTTGTAATACAAAATACTAAATACAAAAATAAAGAAATCACAGCTTATAGATTCTTTGGTAGTGAGTTTAGTGCTATTATTAAAGATGTTAATCATGATGAAATAAAAGAGTATTTAGAAGAATTAAAACAAAACCTTGATGAATTAAGTCAAAAATATCACAAACCAGAAATTTCTCATATTGGTGCAACACCTATAAATATTATTAGTAGTACTAATCAAATTTTAGAAGCAGCAAATGAAGCATATGAAAAAGCTAAATTGATTGGACCTAATGAATCATTTATTAGAGATAACAGTGATTTAGCTAGAGATGTTGATGAGTGGAGAAAATTAGTAATTGATGTTATTGATAATTCAAAATTTAAAGTAAATTTCATAAATGATACTAAAATTCTAAAATCTGATAAATTAATTATGCAAGAAGCCTTTACATCAGCAACTGATTATAAAGGAAATGATATTCCAATTGGAACATTTATTTCAATCGCTGAAAAATATAATAAGATAATTGAATTTGATAAAAAAGTTATAGAAAAAATTAAATCTCATATTATTGATGCAAATATAAAACATGAGATTATTGTAAACTTATCATATGAATCTATAGGTGATAGTTCGTTTATAACATGGTTAGAAAAATTCATAATAAATAATAAAGACTTAAGCAGTCAATTAGTATTTGGAGTATCAGCGTATTGTGTAAATAAAGACTTTGCTAACTTTAAAAACTTCTGTAGTGTTGTAAATTCTTTAAATTCAAAAGTAATAGTAAAAAGATATGAACCTAAGTTTATTCCTATTGATACTATAAAAAACATACATATTAGCTATATTAGATTAGCAAGAGATTTCACTAATGAATTAGAAGATAATCACGCTAAACAAAATTTAATTGATGGTATAATAGAATTAACAAATCTAGTGAATATTAAAGTAATCGCTGAAAATGTAAAAGATGAAAGTGACTTAGATATAATCAAAAGATTAAATATTTATGCAGCTAGTTTTTAAAACTAGCTATTGGAATTAAAGTTCTAGGAAAAATTATGGCGGCAAATCAAGAAACAGTATTAAATGAATACGATTTTTTAGTAAGTGAGACAGATCAAAAAGGTAATATTTTATTTGCAAATGAAGACTTTTGTCGTATTGCTGAATATGATGTAGTTGATTTAATTGGAAAACCACATAATATAGTAAGACATTCTTCAATGCCTAAAAAAGCATTTAAATCTCTTTGGGATACAGTTCAAAAAGGTGAAACTTGGACAGGTTATGTAAAAAATGCAACAAAATCTGGTGGATATTATTGGGTTTTTGCAACTGTTTATCCTTTTGAATCTTGTGATGGATCTTTAGGTTATTTATCTTGTAGAAGAAAAGCAACACAAAAAGAGATAGATGAAGCTCAAGCACTTTATGATGTGTGGAATAAAGAAGAAGCAAAATAGTAGAAATATAATATTTTGTAATTAATTATTAATTAATTTACTATATAATTTTCTTTTTTAAAGGAAGAAAATTATGTTTGAAAAGTTTTTAAAATTTTTTATAGAAAACTCAAGAATGAACTATGTTCTTTTTGTATTAATATTTGCAATAGGAATATGGTCTTACACAAAAACACCAAAAGAAATTTTCCCAAGTTTTGAACTAGATATGATATCTATAAAAGGTTCATATACAGGTGCTTCAGTAGATATACTTGATAAAATGGCTGTTACTGAGATTGAAGATAATCTAAAAAATCTTGATTCAGTTGATACTATGACTACTGTTATTAGTCCAGGTAGATTTTCGATAATATTAGAATTAAAAAAAGGCTTTGATAGATTTCAAGAAGCTGATAAAATTAAAGATATCATTACAGTTACAAAATCAAATTTACCAAGTGATATGGATGAGCCTTCTGTAAAAGCTTTAGATAGAACAAGAACACTTTTAGATATAGCTATTACATCTAAAGAATTAAACCTTGATGAACTTATACCCCTTGCTGATAATCTAAAAAGTGAATTGTTAAATATCTCAGGAATAAATGAAATAAATATATTTGGTGATAGTGATAAATATTTTGAAGTATTATTAGATGATAAAAAAATAGAAGCTTTAGGATTAAATAAATCAACAGTTTTTGATACTATTTCAAGATTATCATATATTTTTCCAGTTGGAAAAATAGAAGACCCTAAAAAGCATTATTATATTTCTACATACAATGGAGCTAAAAATGCAAATGATTTTGCAAATACTTTAATTAGAATTGGGTCAACAAATCTATACATAAAAGACATAGCTACTATTTCAAAAAAGTATGAAGACTCTTCAACTATGTACTCTATAAATGGTAAAAACTCTATTTCTTTACAAGTAGTTCAAGCAAATACAGCTGATGCCATAAAAATAGTAACAGAAATCAAAAAAGTATTACCAGATTTAAAAACAAAATACCCTCAAATTGATGTAGAAATTTCAGATGATAACTCTGAAAGAATAGTAGATAGACTAAATATAGTTACATCTAATATCATCTTTGGAATTATAATGATAACAATACTAGTGGCGCTTTTAATTAATGGAAGAATGTCATTTATTATTGCTATTGGTATTCCAACTTCCTTTGTAATTGGTGCTATTTATATCTATTTTTCTGGATATACAATAAACATGATTACTTTAGTTGGTGTTTTAATTGCAATAGGTATTGTAGTTGATGATGCCATTGTTGTAAGTGAAAATATACAACAACACATAGAAGAAGGATATCCTCCTAAAGAAGCTGCTTTAATGGGTGCAAAAGAGATGGTAAAACCTGTTACTATTGCTTCAATTACAACTTTATTCTCTTTTTTACCA
The DNA here is from genome assembly GCA_937138295.1 of uncultured Campylobacteraceae bacterium. GTDB lineage: Bacteria > Campylobacterota > Campylobacteria > Campylobacterales > Arcobacteraceae > JALRJW01. The sequence goes on along the minus strand of CAKZOX010000001.1, from coordinate 7,025 downwards.
ATACTTATGATAAGTGGAACAATGGGTCAGGTTATGATGCTAATTCCAATTGCTGTTAGTGCATTAATTGTTGCTTCATTAATTGAAAGTTTTGTATTTTTACCAATACATGCAGCACATGTTTTAAAGAACAATGCAAAAGTTACATCATGGGAAAAAGCAAATGCGATTTATAGCAAGATTATTCACTTTTTTATGCATTATAGAAAAACTTTTATTGTAATATTTATAGTATTAGTTCCATTTTTAACATTTAAATTTATAAGTGATTCAAGATTTCAGTTATTCCCTAAATTTGATTCAACAAATGTAAAAATCACATTAAAAGCAGATCAAAATTCAACTTTAGAAGAAGCATTTGAAATTGTAAAAGCAATTGAAGAAGATATGTTAAATAAAAAAGAAGAGTTTTTTATTAGAAATATCAACTCAGTTGCTGGATTTAGAAGAGATGTAGGAAACAACACTGAAAATTTCCCATATGCTATGTATATGACAGTTGAACTTATGAAAAATAAACCTTCTAGTATTGTTGATCATTATATTACTCCATATTTAAGTTTTTATTATGATGATAGTTACCGAACTAGAGAAATAAGTTCACAAAAAGTAGCAGCTAAACTAAAAAAATATATTGAAGAAAAAAATTACAAAGAAAAATATAACCTTCAAGAAATTGCAGTTTTAGAAAGAAAAGTTGGACCTGTAAAAGCTGATATTAAAATAGGAATTATTACTCCTGATAATCAAAAAGCAATCAATGCTGTTGAACTACTTACTAAAGAGTTAGAAAGTATGAAAGGTATTAAATCAGCATCAAATTCATTGAAGTTTGGTATTGATGAAATTAAACTAAAAGTTAATTCTTATGGTGAGTCATTAGGTTTAACAGAACAATTCATAGGAAGCTATTTATCTAATTTATATTTATCAAAGAAAAAAGCTGTTTCATTTGACGAAAAAGAATTATTAGATATTAAAATAAAATCAGCAAATAAAGATGATTTTGAAAACTTCAAAAATACAAAAATACCATTAAGTAATGGTGGATTTGTTTCACTGCAAGATGTAGTTGATTTAAATTCTGTTAGAGCATTTGAGCAACTTATAAAAGATGAAGGTATTAAAAACTTCTATGTTTTTGCAAATGTTAACCCTGATATTATAACAGCTGGGGAAGCTGAAGAAAAACTATCTGGATTAATTGAACAAATAAAAAAAGATGGAGTTAAATTAAGTTTTAAAGGTGAAGCTGAAAAGAAAAAAGAGTTAAGAAGAGATATGCTTTTTGCAACGGCGTTAGCACTTATTTTAATTATGCTTTCTATGCTTTATTTATTTAATTCATTTAGAGAAACATTCATTGTAATGAGTGTTATTCCTTTCTCTCTTTTAGGGGTATTAATTGGTCATCAAATCATGGGTATGAACTTGTCTATGCCTTCACTGATTGGAGCTTTAGGATTAGCAGGAGTTGTTATTAATGATGGAATTATTATGATGACATATCTTAAAAAAGCAAAAACCCTTGAAGAGATATTTTTAAGAGCAGCAAAAAGGTTTAGACCAATTATTATTACAACTGTAACAACTCTTATAGGAATGAGTACACTTATATTCTTCCCATCAGGAGAAGCTGTAATATTCCAACCAATTGCAGTTGCTTTAGGATTTGGATTAGCATGGGGAACGATTTTAAATCTTATTTACTTACCTGTTTTATATACATTAACGCACAAAGTAAAACATATGAAAAACGCTTAAGTTTTTCATATGAAAGATATAAAATATTATAAGAAAAGGAAAGCTTTAGCTACATCAAACCCTATTTTTTGAGGTTCTATATTAACTTTAATTAGAGTATATTCAACATCTGAAATCATTTTTTCTATTAAAACTTCAAAAGTAAAAAATGATTGTCCTAAAACAGATTCACTTTTTGACTTTACACTATCATATGAATTGATGATATTTAAATCACCTCTATACTCTTTTTCAAGTCTGATTTGCCAATCTTTTTGCCAAGTTTTAAAAAGGTAATTTCCATTATTGTCTTTTGTATTCCTAACTTTCCATGCTACGACTTGAAGATATTTATAAAGTTTTTTTAATCTTTCAGCATCATATGAAATAGCTGTGAACTTATGTGTTTCATCTAAATTATATGATTCATATATAAGTTTATACAATCCTAAAATCAAAAAATCATTTCTATTTTTTACTTTTTTAGGTGAAAAAGCATAGTAAAAATAATCATCAAAATGTACTAACTTTTTCTTATCTTGAATGATATTTATATAGTTTTGTTCATTTTTTATTTGATTTCTTATCTCTTCTTGTAAAGCTTTATTATATGAATTAGGATTTTTAGCATCTAGTGTATTTTTATATTCAACTAAGTGTCTTAATATACTTTGTTTATATTCTACTATTTGAGCAGCTGAATTTGATTGAACAATACTTTTTAAAGTATTAGAATTAAAAGTGTCTTGATTACAAGCTGTAAAACTTAGAGCTGTCACTACAGCCAAAGATATTTGATATATCTTTTTCATAAAGGAAAAATTAAAAGCTATTAAGAAATAGCTTTTAATTCGTTTTCAATTTTTTCTAATTTTGCTGTAGCATCTGCTAAAGCTTGTTTGTTTTCAGCAACAACAGCTTCAGGTGCATTAGCAACAAATCTTTCATTTGAAAGCATTCCATTTAGTTTATTTACTTCTTTTTCTACTTTCTCTTTTTGCTTAGTAAGTTTATCAATAATTGGACTCATATCAATTTCACTTGTTGGTAAATAAACCTCTAAATTATCACTTACATCAGTAATTGAATTTTCTACTTTTGCATCAACAAACTCAATATCTTCAACTTTAGCAAGTTTTTCAATAAATGGTTTAGCTACATCTGTATCAATTTGTTTATCTAATTTAATGTATGCTTTTGCAATTTTTGAGTTACCCATATCAATAACTACTTTTGCTCTTCTAAGAGCTGTAATAGCTTCTTCAATAATTGAGAACATATTTTCAATTTCTTCATCTTTTACTACATCTTTAGGGAAGTTTTGAATCATAAGTGAATCAGCACCCTCTTCTAATGAGCTACCTGATAATTTATGATATAAATAATCACTAATAAATGGCATAAATGGTGAAACCATTTTTAAAGTTTCTTTGAAAATAGCACCTAATTCTACAATTGATTCTTTACTAGCTTTTGAATACTCAATACCCCAATCACAGAATTCAGTCCATACAAATCTATAAAGTGTAGAAGCTGATTCATTGAATTTATATGAATCTAAAGTTGTTCTAACTTCTTCAACTGCATTAGCAAGTCTACTTTGCATATATTTTCCTAAAGGAGTTTTAATCTCAATATCTTTTAAATCAGGGAATGTATCAACATTTAAAGATAAGAAATTTGCAGCGTTGTAGATTTTGTTTGTAAAGTTTCTAAACTGTTCTAAGTTTTTAGCACCAAGCTTAATATCTCTTCCTTGAATTGCTAAATAAGCTAATGTAAATCTAATAATATCAGCACTATGTTCTTCAACCATATCAAGAGGATCAATTACATTTCCTTTTGATTTAGACATTTTTGCACCATGCTCATCTCTTACAAGGGCATGCATATAAATATCTTTAAATGGTAACTCACCTTTAAAATGTTCACCCATCATCATCATTCTAGCAACCCAGAAGAACATAATATCAAATCCAGTAATAAGTAATGAATTTGGATAGAAATCTTTTAAATCTGTTTCATTAAAAGTTTCACCCATTTTTCCATTATTTCCCCATCCAAGTGGTGAGAATGCCCAAAGTGCAGAACTAAACCAAGTATCTAATACATCAGGGTCTTGAGTGATATTTTTTGAAGCACAATGAGGACAAGCTTCAGGTTCATCAGCTTTATCAGCCCATTGATGACCACAATCATCACAAGTGAATACAGGAATTCTATGTCCCCACCATAGTTGTCTTGAAATACACCAATCTCTTAATTCATCCATCCAGGCTCTATAAGAATTTAACCAATGTGATGGGTGAAATTGCGCTTCACCGGCATAAGTTTTTTCAATAGATTTTTTAGCAACTTCATTTCTAACAAACCATTGTTTTGAAATATAAGGTTCAACTATATTTTTACATCTATAACAGTGTCCTACTTGGTGTTTATGATCTTCAATTTTTACAATAAAACCTTCAGCTTCAAGTTTTTCAACAATAGTAGTTCTAGCTTCTAATCTTTCAAGTCCTGCAAACTCTCCACAATGGTCATTTAAAATACCTTGCTCATCAAAACAAGTAATAAACTCTAAATCGTGTCTTTTCCCAACTTCGTAGTCATTTTGGTCATGTGCTGGAGTAACTTTAACAACACCTGTTCCAAATTCCATATCAACGTGAGAATCTGTAATAACTTTGATTTTTCTATCAGTTAAAGGTAAAACTACTTCTTTACCAACAATTGAAGTATATCTTTCATCATCAGGGTGAACCATAATAGCTGTATCCCCAAAGTATGTTTCAGGTCTTGTTGTAGCTACTGTAATATGTCCAGAACCATCAGCAAAGTGGTAATTCATATGATAAAACTTACCATTTACTTCTTCGTGTTCAACTTCAATATCAGATAATGCACCATCATGTGTACACCAGTTAACCATATAGTTGTTTTGAACAATCATACCTTCATTATATAGATGAACAAAAGCCTCTTTAACAGCTTCCTTAAGACCTTCATCCATTGTAAATCTTTCTCTAGACCAAGCAGGAGTAACACCTAATTTTCTCATTTGGTGAACAATTGTTCCACCTGAGTACTCTTTCCATTTCCATACTCTATCTAAAAATGCTTCTCTTCCTAACTCTTCTTTAGTTGTACCTTCAGCTAAAAGTTGTTTTTCAACAACATTTTGAGTTGCAATACCAGCGTGGTCAGTTCCAGGTTGCCATAAAGTTTTAAACCCATCCATTCTTTTATATCTAGTAATAATATCTTGTAAAGTGAATGTAAGTGCGTGACCGATGTGTAAACTTCCTGTTACATTTGGCGGTGGCATCATAATTGCGAAGTTTTTACCCTCTTCTTGAATATCTTTGTTTCCGTCGATTTCAAAGTATCCTCTATCTTCGCAAATTTTATAATATTTGTCTTCTATTTGTGATGGTTCATATTTGTTACTCATTCAATATTTCCTAACTATATTCATTATTATAGTCGCGATTATATCGAAAAAAGTATTTAATTTTAATTAGCTTTTATAAGCCCTGCTTCTTTTAAAAATGGACTATGAATAAAATCTATTTTTTTGATTTTGTCATATTTTGCATAAGATAAATAAAGTATATCTTTAGCTCTAGTTACAGCTACATAAAATAGCCTTCTTTCTTCTTCTAAACTTCCACCTTTACTCATAAGTTTTCTGTTAGGAAATCTTCCATCCATTAAATCGATTACATAAACTTCTTTAAACTCTAAACCTTTACTTGCATGAATTGAAAGTAGATTTACACCTTCACCTTCACTCATTTCTCCTCCACCTAAAATCATAGAGTTTACAAATTTTGATAGGTCATTAAAATTATTTGCTAAATTCTTTAAAAGCATCACTTTTCTATTGATTTTAGCTAAGGATTTTGCTTTTTGAGTATCGTTTACTTTTCCATCTTTTTGTGTTGCTCTTTTTGTTGAAAGCATATCTCTAATCTTTGAATACATCATAGATGAAGTTATTGAAGTTATAAGTGACATCGGATTTTTAATTCTTTTTAAATGTTTAACAAGTAAATAAAAATCATATAAAAATTTTGCACCATCAACTGTTAATTTTGGATGCTTTAGTATAGGATTCGATAAAAAACCTTCTTCAAATCTACAATCTTTAAATTTTGAAATACTTCCTAACTCTATAAAATCGTCAAAAAGTCCAAGTTGAACACTTTTTCCTCTTTTGTTTTCATATGGATTTTTAATACTTTGATCAGGTTCATATAAACCTTTAAGTAAATCTCCATGACCTAATTTCATAAGCGCATCAAAAAGATCTTTTGCAATAGCTTTACCTATTCCTTTTCCATGCTCAACAATATGTATAAAGGCCATCATATCGTTATGAGAAAGTTGCATCACTAAAACATCAAGTACAAATTTAACTTCAACAGAATCAAAAAAACTCATTCCACCTTTTCTTTTTGCTGGAATATTATACTCCCTAAGATTTGCTTCAATTCCATCTGCACTTGAATTGTTTCTAAAAATTATTGCTATTTCACTATGTGGTGTACTTGATTTTGATATTAAATCAGAAATATAATGATACTGAGAAAAAAGCTCAGGAAATTCTAAAAGCTTTGGTTTATATTCACTTTGTTCCCTTACTACTTCTAGTTTTTTTTCATAAACCCTTTCATTGTGTTCAATTACTTTCGTAGCTAAATCTAAAATTGGTCTTGTTGATCTATAATTTTTTCTAAGTGTAAAAACATTTGCATTTTCATATCTATTTGCAAATGTTGAAATAATAGATATATCAGAACCATTAAAAGCATAGATACTTTGGTCATAATCACCAACACAAAATAGTGAATTTGGTTTAAAGGCATCTAATAATCTTCCTTGTAAAGGATTTGTATCTTGATACTCATCAACTAAAATCTCTTTAAAATGAAAATCCTCTTCACTTAATGTTTTTAACATTAATGTTAATAAATCATCAAAGTTCACATAACCATATTTAGTTTTAAGTTCAGAAAACTCATCAACTACATCTTCATAAATTAAAGTATATAATTCATGGGGTGGAGATTTTTGTTTAATCCACTCACCAAAAGTTTCACCATCATTTGAGTTTAAATATAAAGAGTATAAATCATATAAATAACCACCATCATATGGTGCTGCTTCATCTGTTCTTTCTTGAAAAACTCTTTTTTCATAAATAGATTTAAATAAAGTTTTTAATTCGTTTGGTTGTTTTAAAGTAATCTCTTTTTTTAGTTGTTTTAACAACTTATATG